>JACQGG010000112.1 GCA_016199665.1 Acidobacteriota bacterium
GCGTGTTGATCTCGCCGTTGTGACACAGGTACCGGTACGGGTGGGCCCGCGCCCAACTGGGAAACGTGTTGGTGCTGAAGCGCGAATGGACCATGATCAGCGCCGTCTCCAGCGCCGGATGCGTCAGGTCCGGATAATAAGTCGCCACCTGATCCCCCATCAGCATGCCCTTGTAGACAACCGTCCTGCAGGAAAGGCTGGGAATGTAAAACGCGGCGCGCCGGCGGATGTCGGACGCCTTGATTGCGGCTTCCACCCGCTTGCGGATCACATACAGCTTGCGCTCAAAATCAGACTCGCTCTCAATGGCGGCATCGCGACCGACAAAGATCTGACGGATGACCGGCTCCGCCGCCTTCGCGGTGGGGCCAATCGGCGAGTTGTCGGTGGGCACCGTCCGCCATCCCAGCACCTGCTGGGCCTCATCGCCCACGATCTGCTCCAACAGCCGTTCGCAGCCAAGGCGGTCGGCGGAGTCCGCCGGCAGGAACACCATCCCAACGCCGTACTCTCCCGGAGCGGGCAGAGCCATCTTGAGCGGTTCGCACACTTCAGCAAGAAAACGGTGCGGCATCTGCAGCAAAACGCCGGCGCCGTCGCCGGTATGCTTCTCGCAACCGCACGCGCCGCGGTGCGCCAGACTCATCAGCACCCTGATTCCCTGCTCTACCATGGTGTGGGAGCTGCGGCCCTTCAGGTCGACCAGGAAACCAACGCCGCACGCGTCATGCTCAAAACGCGGATCGTAAAGGCCCTGTCTGAGTGGAACTCCAGTTTGTGTCATAGCAACACCCTTCTGTTGAAACCCTGCCGGAAGCGTTGATCGTTCAGGCGATCAGGTTCAAAATCGGCCGGCCACGGTGAGACAACCGCCGCGGCCCGACCTATGCCGTCGAGCGGGCAAGCTCATTTGCTGTGCGGAATCAGTTGATCAAGGAGACCGCCAAAACCACCTAGCGATGCCCGCGAAGGATACGAGGTAAACGATACCATCTGATTTTCCAATATCAAGAGCAAAATTCATTAAAAAAAGTAATGATTGTGTTCCGATTCCGGCATGCGTTGCAGAAGGCAAATGGAGGTCGGGTGAACGACACAATGCCCACCTGCCACAGCCGCGTTCAGGCTATCGGCAAACGTCTCCGCTGGCCGCCATACGGGTTGGGTCCGCCGAAACGGCTCATCGCGCTGCAAGCCATCCGAGAGGTGTGCCAATACCGGCGATGGTGCCGCCTGTGGAAAGATACACTGACCTGAGCGGTTACGTCGGAGAGTCCGCTCACTGACGTTCGCGGCTCGGGCTGCGGATTTGGCAATACGCCCGTCAGCCCTTGGGTCCCCAGGAGATTGCGCACTGCGCGCGCTACGGTAATGCAGAGCGCGCGTGGCGGTGGTCCCGAACAGCCTGGCCATTAACGGCCGTATTGGGCCTGCATGCTCAAGTAAAAATCGATGCGGCCTGGACCTTCCTCCGGGAGATCTTCCAGCCAAAAGGCTGGAAAGCTGAGCACCTTGCCGCTCGGCATTTCGATGGTGTAAAGACCGGCTTCCACATCCATGCCGAAGCTCAAGCCGTCGCGGCTTTTGAAATGCTTTTCGATAAGCAGTTCCACCGCATCGATGTGAGGGAACTCGGCGCGCTCTATGGGGATGCTAGCTTCGCGACTCAATACCATAGTTTCAACGGAATGGGTTGGAGGTTCAAAGTTTGCGGTTCAGGGTTCAGGGTTCGGGGTCCGGGGTTCGGGGTTCAGGGTTCGGGGTTCAAAGTTTGAGGTTGAGGTTCAGCGTTGGCGTTCAAGTTCTGGGCTTGACCTTTCCTGGGTTCTGGGTTCCTTGAACTTCGAACTTTCAACTTTGAACCTTGAACCTCAGATCTTTCAATCCCGGCGGCGATACACGACCAGGCCGATCCCGCCCAGGATGGCGACCGTGGGTACCAGCAGCATCAGGATGCCGGCGTTCATCGATCGCATGCCGCGAGTGACCGCCGATAGGTTCGCGCGGCACATCGCACACTGCCCTTGCGCCATCGGCAAGGCGATTGCGAATGACGCCAACAACAGGCAGGACAAAAACAGGCTTCGAAACCAGCCGATCGCGTTCTTCACGGCACCCGGAGATCGTGCAACCGGATGCTATCGGGAAAGAACACGAATAGCAGGGCGACACAAAAGATCAGCGCCGGAAACAGCGTCAGGAAGAGACTGAATCTCTCAAAGCGCAGATGCATGAAATAGGAAATGATCAGGGCGGCTTTGACAACGGAAAGCCCCATCAAGATCACCAGCATCGCCTGGAAGGGAATCTGGCGGTAGGCCAGGATCACCTCCAGGATTGTCAACGCCAACAGCCAGGCCCAGACAGACAAGTACAGCTTGCTTCCTCCGGAATGTGCATGCGCGCCCATATTCAATGCGCCCCCATCGTGACAACATTGGACAGCAGATAGACCATCGGGAAAATAAACATCCAGACCAGATCCACAAAGTGCCAGTACAAACCGCTCACTTCGACATCTTCCGGCGTAAACTTCCCCCGGCCAAAAGCAAAAGCAATGACCCCGAGATAAAGACAGCCGATGACGACGTGGGTCATGTGCAGGCCGGTCAGAGTGAAAAACGCCGCGCCAAAATTCGGGACACCCCACGGATTGCTGAAGGGCGTCACTCCTTCTTCGATAAGCCCGCGCCACTCGTTGGCATGGAGCACTACGAAGGCCAGCCCCCCCAGAATCGTCAACACAATCCATTTTGCCGCCGCTCCCCGATCATTCCTGGAGGCGGCGGCGACTCCAAAAACCATGGTCACGCTGCTTGACAGCAGACAGAAGGTCATAACGGTGGCCATGGTAATGCTCGGCCAGGTGTGAAAAGGCCGGGGCCAGTTGTCGGTCGCATATCGGAGATAACTGTAGCAGACGAGAAGACTGGCAAAGGTCAGCGCGTCGGCAATAATGAACAGCCACATCCCAAGCTTCTTGGACCCAATGGCATAGGGAGCCGCACCGCCTTCCCAGGCCGGACTGGCCGCATATTCAGCTTTTGTGCTCGCAGACATCCTTCTTTAAACCTCCAGGTGAGATTACAGGTTCAATGGTCGCCTCAAGGCCACAACACAAGCAACAGCAAGAGATAGATCCAGACCGCATCCATGAAATGCCAGTAAATGCCCGCGACCGTCACGCCGGTCCTGCCCGAGGGCTCCAGCCGCTTCCAGCACTTGGCCGTCACCCAGGCAAGAGCAACGACTCCGCCCAGCAAATGCACGGCGTGAGTTGCAGTCAGCACATAAAAAAACGAGCTGCTCGGATTTGTGGCAAGGTAAACCCCCTGTGCCACAAGCTGCTTCCATGCCAGAAGTTGCCCCGCCAGAAAGAGCAGGCCCAGCGCCAGCGTCGTCATAAGCCACTTCTTCACCGCCGGCGCCACGGGAAACAACTGCAGCTTTGCACCGGACTGGGAATGCCGAGCCATTCCCCAGGGCTGAGATTTTCGCCGCGCGACCTCAAGGGTCGCACTGCTCGCCAGCAATACTGCCGAATTCCACCAAAGCAGATGCGGCCAGGCCATTGACCGCCAGTCGTCGGACAAGCCCTGGCGCACCACGTACGCGCTGCTGAGCGCCATAAACAGCATCACGATCGGCACCAGCGCAAACCAGATGCCCGTGTGATACCGACGCAGCGGCAGCGGCAACCTGAATGCGTCGCCGTCGCCACCCCCTCCAGACCGCCCATCCCCAAAGCGGCCTCCATCGTCGCCTTCCGGACCTTTCAACTTGGCCGCCCGCCGGGGTGGTGAGATTGTCGCCATAGGAAACTCACGAAGAATGCTTCATTCTCTCAGTGTTTCAACGCCGGCAGCCTCGCCGCGTCCGTCTGCATCAGGTAGTCTGCTTTAGCGTCCGGCACCGAATATTCATACGCCCCGTGATACACCGTGGGAGGGCGCCCTCCAAAATTGTCATGAGGCGGCGGGGAGGGGACCGTCCACTCCAGCGTCGTGCAGTGCCAGGGATTGATCTCCGCTTTGCGCCCTTTCCAGATGCTGTAAAACAAGTTGAAGAGGAATACAACCTGCGCCGTGGCGGTGATAAACGCAGCGATGGTAATGAACTCGTGTACTCCCGCAAGGGGCTTGAGGAAATCGTACTCGGTAAATTGCGAGTATCGCCGCGGACTTCCCACCACCCCCAGGAGATGCATCGGCGTGAAAATCGCATAAACGCCGACAAAGGTGATCCAGAAGTGGAGCTTGCCCCACCCTTCATTCATCATGCGGCCGTACATCTTGGGAAACCAGAAGTAGGTCGCGGCAAAAATTCCGAAAATCGCCGCCACCCCCATGATCATGTGAAAATGGCCGACCACGAAGTAGGTATCGTGAAAATAGATGTCGACCGAGGGCTGCGCCAAAAACAGCCCGCTCAGGCCGCCGGTCACAAACAGGGAAACAAAGCCGATGGCAAACAGCATGGCAGTGGTAAATTGAATGTTACCGCCCCAGAGCGTCCCGATCCAGTTGAAGGTCTTGATCGCGGATGGAACTCCAATGGCCATGGTCATGACCGAGAACACCAGCGCCGAATAAGGGCTCATGCCGCTCATGAACATGTGGTGCCCCCAGACCATGAAGCCCAGGAAACCGATCCCCATGAGCGCATAGACCATGGCGCGATAACCGAAGATCGGCTTGCGCGCAAAGGTGGAGAGAATCTGCGAGACGGCTCCCATCCCCGGAAGTATGGCGATGTAGACTTCCGGATGGCCGAAAAACCAGAACAAATGCTGCCACAGCAAGGGCGAGCCCCCCTGATGGTTCAGCAGCATCTGATCATTGACGACCAAGCCCGCCGGAATAAAAAAACTGGTGCCGGCCATCCGGTCCAGCAGCAGCAAAATCCCCGCTGCCAGCAGTACGGAAAAGGCCAACAGCCCGAGAATGGCCGTGATGAACCACGCCCAGACGGTCAGCGGCAGCCGCATCATGCTCATTCCAGGTGCACGCAGGTCGATGGTGGTTACGATAAAATTCAGCGCGCCCAGCACCGAGGCCACGGTAAAAAGCGCAATGGAGAGAATCCAAAGCGTCTGGCCGGTCCCCTGCCCGGGACCGGCGATCTGGCCGATGGCGCTCAGCGGAGGATAGGCGGTCCATCCCGAAAGAGGGGCCCCGCCGGAAACAACGAATGCCGCCAGCAGCACGATGAGACCGACAAACGTGATCCAGAACGAGAGCATGTTCAAGACCGGAAACGCCATGTCCGCGGCGCCGATCTGGATGGGCAGAAAATAATTTCCAAATCCACCCTGCGGCGCCGTCGTCAGGACAAAAAACACCATGATGGTGCCATGGATGGTCATCAGCGACAGGTAGAATTCCGGTGTCATTACGCCTCCGGCAGCTCCGGTCGGCGCCAGGGCGCCCAGTCCGGGGATGGCCGCCTGCGGCCAGACCAAATGAAAGCGCATGAGCACGGAGAGAATAATCCCGACGAATACTGAAAACAGCGCCAGGAAAAAGTACTGCGTGCCGATCACCTTGTGATCCAGGCTAAAGATGTACTTCCGGATGAACCCGGCAGGAGCCGCATGGGCAGGATGTTCGACCTGAGTTCGCGCCGCCTCTGGCATGTTCAATCTCCTTGACTCAATCAATCCGATTCTTGAATTCTCAATTCAAAAGTTCCCTGAGGCGTCCGTATGTAAACTTCAGACGTCGGACCCGCGACCGGGAGGGAGCCGAGGTATCCGCATCAGAGAGTCGGCCTGCTGCCGCGCGTCGTGGCCCGGAGTTTTCGCACACCTCTAAGGCGCTCTCTCCTGGAGCCATTTCTGGTAGTCCTCCTCTGAGAGCACCGCCAGCAAGCTGCGCATCTTGTAGTGACCCAGCCCGCAAAGCTCGGCGCAGGCGACTTCGTAGTTGCCGATTCTGGTCGGTGTGAAGTGCATTGGAATTGCCATACCCGGAACCGCGTCCTGCTTGATTCGCAGCTCACGCACAAAAAAGCTGTGGGTCACGTCCTTGGCATGCAACAGAAGCTGCACCGGGCGGTTGACAGGCACCGCCATGGTTGGCACGACAACGTCGTCCCTGCCGTCGGGATCTGCCGGATCGATGCCAAGCGGATTCCCGGCCGAGTCGCTCATCAACCTGGCGTCGGTGCGCCCAAACTTTCCGTCCGGCCCGGCATAGCGGATGTTCCAGACAAACTGCTGCCCGTACACCTCGATTTGAACCGCGCCCGGTGCGGCCCCCTGGAACCGGAGATCCGCCCAGACCCTCTGACCCATGACGTTCAAAGCGATGAAGAGGACCGCGGTTGCGAGTGTCCATAGCAGCTCAAGCTTATTGTTGCCGTGCGAGTAATGGGCCTTGCCGCGGTCACGATAGCGCAGCACGACCCATCCGAGCGCCATCTGCGCCAGAAAGAAGATGACACCGCAAATCACCAGCGTGATGTAATACTGATGGTCGACCGTCGCCGCATGGGATGACGCGCCAAAAGGGAAGTCCCACTTTCCACTGACAAACAGGGCCATGGTGATGATGGTGATGGCCCAAATCAAAAGCGCCAGGATCATGAGTTGAAGCCCCCAATTGCTCCAAACACGCTGCCTTGCACCCTAGGAGGCGGCAGCGGATCGCTTCAGTTTTTGAGGTAAGAACCCTCCCACCCCAACCAAGACTCAAAATAAAGTGCTCAGTCTATCAATTGATTTTATTTTTTCAACCCGATTATTGCGACACGGAAGATTTCTCGACCGGGGCCGGCGATCCAGTCAGTCCGGAGGAAGGCAAGAAGAGCGCTTCCGCTTGGTTTTCGGGGCCAAGCTCGTTTATTCTATCTTCCTGTCACTTCACTTGAAAATTCGTTTCCCGGAGGTGTATGTCTCAGACCGACTCGCTCAGCCTCGTCACAAGGGGGGAACCATGATAATTCACCGAGACACCGGCACACGCATTCGATCCGACGAACCTTCTGTTGCGAGCCCTCCCCTGCCGGAGGCGGCCAACCCCTTGTGCAGGCAGCGGCCGTCGGGGTGGCGATTCAGGGACGTCGTCTTCGGCCGCCGCCCAAACTTGCGCGGGGCGTTGTTGCCCGTGGCCGTGCTGGGACTCATGGCAGC
>JACQGG010000113.1 GCA_016199665.1 Acidobacteriota bacterium
GTCTGGCAACCAATGGCGTGTTCTGGAGCGACGGCGTCCTCTGGAGCGATGGGGTCTATTGATGCTTCGTTCAACCAGCTCAAATTCGTCACAGAGCCGCGCGCGTAAGCAAGCGGCGGGCTAACTCAATGGCGTAACCCGGCATCCCCGGGTATTCAGGAGCGGGAGTTCCGGGCCGACAAAGGAGCGAAACTTAATGGAAAGCGCATCCGCCGCCAACAGAACACGCTCACCGGAAGGGGCCCTTCCGCCCGGCGGGAAAGTCTATATCCAGGCAGTGATAGCGGCGGGCGTGCCGGTAATCCTCTACTGCGTCGGCCGCTCGCTGATTCAGGACGACCTCCGCTGGCTTTACCTGGCCGTTTTAACGGCGATCGCAAGTTGTCTGCCGGTCAAAGTACCGTTGCTGGGAGACAAGCGGCAGTTGTTTTCGATCACCATCGGCGATGTCTTCGTTTTCACAGCCATCCTGTTCTTCGGGCCGTATGTTTCCGTCGCGGTGGCTGCGGTCGAGGCCGCGGTCACGAATTTCCGAACCGGGACCCGCTCGCTTTACAAGCAACTTTTCAATCTGGCCCAGTTGTCGCTGGTTGCCTTCACCGTAGGCTGGCTCTTTTATCTTTTTGAAGGACAGGCGCCGCCATTCGATCCGACCGGTACCTCCAGCTTGACGGCTCCGGTGATCAATCTTGTCGTCTGCATGATTTTGTACTTTCTACTGAACTCGGGTCTGGTGGCGGCAGCCATGGCGGCAACCTCCGGAAGGCCTCTCCTGCAACTCTGGAGGCGCAATTTTCTCTGGGCGCTGCCGGCAGACGTGGCAAACGCTTTGACGGCTTTGGTCGCCCTTCCCCTGGCCGCGCAAGCCGGCTTTTCCCTCACGGCCGTCATTATCCCGCCGGCCCTGCTCCTTTACTGCGCGCACAACGAGGCCATGCGCCGGATGATGCAGGCCTAGTCGTCAGAGCGGCCGATTCCTTGGGCTGGAAAAACGGTTAGGTGACGAACCTGACCGCGATCTGACTCGAACCTTCACTGCCTGATTTCAGCCAGCACGTCTTCGTTGTAGTTGATCGACAGCCTCTCCGGCTTTGCCGGCAGGGCCAGTTCGAATGGATTGTTCCACTGGCCAACCGTTATTTCCTCCAGGTCCAGCGGATCATAGGCAAGCTGCACCCAGCCGTTGTCCACCGTCTTGATGTCAGCCAAAAAGACCGCGTTGCGGCCACGATCATAAGAGAGCAAGCTCTTCAGGAGGTGGGGGAGGATCCCGGCGCCCGCCTCTTCGCGTTGCCGCTGCCGGCTCATATATAAATCCGCCAGCGCGGCGCTGGATGCGGCTGTCCACACAAGGCGGGGCGAAAGCTCATCGTAGGTCCCGTCTGAAAAAGTAAAGGTGACATGGGGGGGCAGAGCGCCCCCCGTTATGGACAGGGCGACGATCGTCAGCAAACGCGCGACTGTCATGGGGCCTCCAGAGAAAAAGAATGACAACAATGTTAACACAGCCTGCCTGCCGCGTCTGCCGCCTGCCGTGACACCGCCTGCCGCGACTGCCGCGTCTGCCGCCTGTCGCGATGGAAAGTTGACAGGATCTATTGACTTCTCTAAAATTTGCGCGTTCACTTTAGTTTCGTTTTCTTGGGTTCGAATGCCGCCGTCAAAGCTTGGGGTACGCTCTTTTTACCTGATTGCGTGACGCGACGCGCAGGTCCGGGAAGCGATCTAAAACAACATAGGAGAGTGCATGAGTCGAGAAAGCGGCAAAGTAAAGTGGTTCAATAACACCAAAGGCTACGGTTTTATTGAACGAGAACAGGGTGGAGACATATTCGTACATCACACGGCGATCCAGGCGACTGGGTTTCGCTCTTTGGAGGAAGGAGAAGCAGTCCAGTTTGACGTGGTCGAGGGACCCAAGGGACTGCAGGCTGCCAACGTGACCAAAGTTCAGAACTGAGCCTCTTGCGGCGGCTCTTCCCCTGACGCCGCGCTGGATGCATCGCGGGCGACCCGGGGCAGGACCGGGGAGGCAGGACCACTTTACTGCACCCTCTCCGATTCAGGATAGTTCGGCACGACGGGGACCGGAGAGGCGTGATGGTGCACCAACTTCCAGCTTTTACCGACTTTCATGTAGATGTTTGTCGCCTGGGCCAGCGCCGCTCCCAGACCTTGACCCGAGTCGCTGGTGATTTCCTCAAGGCAAGTCACCCAGGCGATCGGCCCACAAAGCTGCAGCGTCAGATTGTGAACTTGAATCTTCAGCCTGCGGGTACTTGAAAAAATTCCTTCCCAACTCTCTTGAATCTCCTTCCAGCCGGTTATTCCCCGCCAGCCGGGGTGGGCGCAGAAGACCCAGTCCTGGTGCAGCCAGATTCGATTCATCGCCGCCATGTCCAGCGACTGAACGGCGGCATAGAACTCCTGGTTGGCGTCCAGCACCGCCGCCTCGGCTGAATTCTCGGAGTCGGTCTTTTCGTTCATGAGCAAATTTTAGTCTGGACACCTTAGGGATTGAAAAATATTCTGGAATCCTCGAATGGGAAAAAAGCGGTACTTCACGTTGCAGGAGGCCAACCAGACGCTCCAGGAAGTGCACCCGTGCGTCGTTCATCTGGCTGAAGTCAAGAAGTCAATCGACGCCAAAGCGCCTGAGATAGAGCCGCTGAAGAATCGGGCTGTGGACAACGCCGGCAGCCCCCTGGGAACACTTTATGTGGAGGAACTGATCGACCTGCAGAATACGCTCAACCGCATTCAGGAAAAGGGGATTCTGGTGAAGGACCTGGAACGCGGCCTTCTTGATTTCCCACACCTCAAAGATGGCCGCGAAGTTTACCTCTGCTGGGAACTGGGCGAAGCGAGCATAGAGTACTGGCATGAGGTCGATGACGGCTATCCGGGTCGCCGCAAGATCGGCGAGTGAGTCGCCGGCTTAAACGCGCAGCACCACCTTGCCAAACTGCCTTCCTTCCTCCAGATACTGGTGGGCCTCGCGAACCTGCTCGAGAGGAAACACACGGTCGACAATCGGTTTCAGCATCCCCTGTTTTAAGAACTGGCAGGCTTCCAGCAATTCCGCCTTGCTTCCCGTATACGATCCAAGCAGCGAAATTTGCTTACTGAACAAGTATCGAAGATCGGTCTCAGCAACGTAACCGGATGTGGCGCCGCACGTGACCACCCGTCCGCCGGAAGCCGCCGACAGAAGGCTTTCCTTCCAAGTCGCCTGGCCGACATGTTCAAACACGACATCGACGCCTCGTCTGTCGGTCAGCTTGCGGACTTCTTCCGAGATGCTTTCGCGGTAGTGGTCAATGACGGCGTCCGCTCCGAGTGTCACAGCCGCGGCAGCTTTGGCTTCGTTGCCGGCCGTCGCGATCACGCGGCAACGGAACAGGCGGGCAATCTGGATTGCCGCGCTTCCCACTCCGCTGTTGGCGCCCAGCACCAGGACCACTTCGCCGGGACGAACGCGGGCGCGCGTCACCAGCATGTGCCAGGCGGTGAGAAATACCAGCGGAAAAGCCGCGGCCTCCTCCAACGAGATGGAGTCATCCAGGGGGACCAGATTTGCGTTGGGAGCCACCATCTTCTCGGCGCAACCGCCGTCCACTCCGGAGCCGAACAACTGGTAGCCCCGACACCGGTTGTCCTCTCCCGCCAGACATGGCTGGCAGTGACCGCAGGAGACTCCGGGAGAGAGCATCACCCGCTGGCCGGCCGAGAAACCGGAGTCGGGGTCGACACTTTCGATTTTACCCGCAATGTCGCTTCCCGGAATTCGCGGGAGCGAGATGGACCGGCCGGGAATGCCTTTGCGGACCCAGAGATCCAGATGATTCAAAGCACAGGCCTGAACCCTCACCAGGGCGGTTCCGGGACGCCGGGCTGGCTCTTCAATTTGATCCAGGCGGAGGACTTCCGGTCCCCCGTGTTCATGAATGCGGATGGCCCTCATCTCGAGTGCGGAATGCGGAGTGCGGAATGCGGAATGCGGAAGGCAGAAGGCGGAGTGCGGAGTGCGGAAGGCAGAGTGCGGAAGGCAGAAGGCGGAATGCGGGAGGTGAAAATCGGACGGTGGAATGCAGAAGAGAGCAAGGAGATTCCAGAATGCCCGATTGCCGATGTCCGAGGGGTGATGGCCCTGACTGAGGCCGCCGGATAATCGCCAGGATGCTTGCTACAAAATTCTGTCAACAGATGCATGCAGGATCACTGCCTTGCGCCTTGCGCCTTCCGCCTTCCGCCTTCTGCCTTCCGCCTTCCGCACTCCGCACTCCGCCTTCTGCCTTCCGCATTCCGCAATCTGCCTTCCGCACTCCGCACTCCAAAATCCGCAATCGACTTACGCCACGGTCACTTCGGGGCAGAGATAAACGTCCTGAATGGCGTTGAGAATCTTGACTCCCTCGCTCATCGGCTTCTGGAACGCTTTGCGCCCGCTGATGAGGCCCATCCCCCCGGCCCGCTTGTTGATCACGGCGGTCATGACCGCCTGGGCCAAATCGTCCTTGCCCGACGCTCCGCCGGAATTGATCAGGCCGGTGCGCCCCATGTAGCAATTTGCGACCTGGTACCGGGTCAAGTCGATGGGATTATCCGAAGTGAGTTGGGTGTACATGCGCTCATCAAACTTCCCGTACGAGCCGCTTGCATTCAGTGCCTTGTAGCCTCCGTTGTTCTCCGGCTGCTTCTGCTTGACGATATCGGCTTCAATGGTAACTCCCAGGTGATTGGCCTGGCCGGTCAGATCGGCGCTGACATGGTAATCGATGCCGCCTACCTTGAACGCGCTGTTGCGCAGGTAGCACCAGAGGATGGTGGCCAGGCCCATCTCGTGCGCGATTCGGAAAGCCTCGCTCACTTCGACGATCTGCCGGCCGCTCTGTGCCGACCCGAAGTAAATGGTGGCGCCGACGGCGACGGCGCCCATGTCTCTGGCCTGCTTTATGCCGGCAAAGAAAATCTGGTCAAACTGATTTGGATAAGTGAGCAGCTCATTGTGATTGAACTTAAGAATGAAGGGTATTTTGTGAGCATACCGGCGAGCCACGCTTCCCAGAACTCCCAGAGTGGAGGCAACCCCGTTGCAGCCGCCCTCTAGCGCAAGCTCAATCAGCTTCTCGGGATCAAAATAAGAGGGATTCTTGGCAAAGGAAGCCCCGCCGGAATGTTCGATCCCTTGATCCACCGGCAAAAGGGAAAGATAGCCGGTCTTGGCCAGCCGTCCGTGGCTGTACAGCGCTTGAAGGCTGCGCAGCAC
>JACQGG010000114.1 GCA_016199665.1 Acidobacteriota bacterium
CACCGCAGGCGCTTCCGCCCCGGAACTGGTTGTGGAAAACGTCGTCCGGTACCTGAAATCCTGCGGCTATACCTCCGTGCGTGAAGTAACAGTCACACAGGAAAATGTCTTTTTCTCGCTGCCTCCGGAGCTGCACGCGGAGGCGGCTCCGAAATTGAGCAGCGTATGACCCCGCGTCGGCGGGCCGCTCGACTGGGCCTGCCGGGCCACGCCAATCAGGGGCTGGGGACGAAATTGCAATGACTGACGAGTTAAAGTCCGCCTACGAAAGAGCCCTGGAAAGGCTGAGGGAACAGGGCATCGACCAGCCGGTCGAGTCGACCACCGAAGAGCAGAAAGCCGAGATTGTCAGGATCAGAAACCTGTACAAGTCCAGGATTGCTGAACTGGAAATCAGCAAGCAGAGCGCCACTGCCAAGGCCGTCGGCGCGCAAAACCACGAGGAACTGGAAAAGATTCAGCAGCACTTTGTCAGCGAGCGGGCAAGGCTGGAGCAGGCAATGGAACGCGAACTCGCCGCGGTCCGCCGGACAAAGGACTAGTTCTCCCGTTCCTGCTCAAGAAAGGCCCGGCGTGCGGCGCCGGCCAGGGCTGTCTTCTCGTCCAGGATCAGATTCACGGGGATCGCCCGCATCAACGGCTCAAAGCGCCCTTTGTCAACAAAGGCCCGCATGAAGATTCCATCGGAAAGTTTTTCCCGTATCTTGGGGGCAATTCCGCCGGCGACATAGACCCCTCCCACCGCCAGAGTCTTCAGCGCCAGGTTTCCCGCCTCGGCCCCATAGATGGAGACAAACAGGCGCAGAGCGCGCATGGCCAGCGGATGGGTCCCGGCCAGCGCCGCCGCGACAATCTCGGCCGCCGGATCTCCCTCGTTATTCTGAAGTTGAAGCCATGCCGGCTCGATATCGCCGCCTGTGTCCCGAAGGAACCAGAAAATGCTCGACAGTCCCGGTCCGGACAGCAGACGCTCGTAGCTGACGTGGCCAAATCTTGTCCGAAGCCAGCTCAACAGCTTCGCCTCCAGATCGTTGCGCGGTCCAAATTCAGCGTGTCCTCCCTCGCAAGCCGAGGGACGGTGAGTCTTGCCGTCCCAGAACAGAAATGCCTCCCCGAGTCCGGTTCCGGCGGCAATCACCGCGCGGTTGCCCGTCATCGGTTCTCCCCGATTCAGGCACAGCAGCGACTCCGGCTTGATCTCGCTGATTCCGTAGGCGGTCGCTTCTAGGTCGTTAATCAGGAGAACCGGCGCAATTTTCAAGGGAGCGGCGACCTTTTTCGAATCGATCACCCAGGGAAGATTCGGCGTTTGAACTTCTTCCCCAAGAACGGGGCCCGCAACCCCAAAGCAGGCGTGCGTGATCCGCAAGTCTCCCTCCAGAACAGTCTGGCGAAGAAATTCTCTGACAACATCCTCCAGGGCCGGGTAACGGCCGCTGGGAAAGGTTTTCAAGACAAGAGGGTGGGCCAGGTTGCGGGAGTCATTAAACAGTCCAAGGTGGGTTTTGGTACCCCCAACATCTCCCGCCAGAATCACCCCGGCACCTTGACAGACAAGACCGGTTGCGGGTCACGCATTCGGATGGTATTCTCGTGAGCCTCTTCAACTGTGTTTTTGCGCTTCAGAACTTTCACAAGCCACGATACTATTAACTGAGGCTGGATTCAACCCGGGCAGGACCGAATGCAAAACGAGGAAAATTTCCGCCTCCGCTTGAAGTTCTGGGGCGTCCGAGGCTCTAGTCCTACGCCGCAAATTGAAAACCTGAGCTATGGCGGCAACACCCCCTGCGTTGAAGTGCGGCTTCCCAACAACGATGTCTTCATCTTCGACGGGGGAACCGGCGTCCGCAATCTTGGCACGGCGCTGCTTGAAGAATTCAAGGGCCGCAAGTTGTCTGCCACGTTCTTCCTGACTCACTATCACTGGGACCATATTCAGGGAATCCCCTTTTTTGGACCCCTCTATAAGGCTGAAAACGAGTTTCGTTTCCACTCGTTTCGGTCATCGTGCCCGGTGCGGCGCGGGGAAACTGAGGTGCGCACCGTGAGCGTGGAGGAGATGCTCGAAGGGCAGATGAGGAACCCTTACTTCCCGGTTAATTTCGGATTTCTGCCGTCAAGCCGGAGCTTTTGCGAAATCGACCGGCAAGCCGTCAAGTTTGGCAGCCTGACGGTGCATCCTTTTCCCATGAATCACCCGGACGGGGCGCGGGGTTATCGTATTGAATCGGATGGGGCCGTCATTGTCTATGCCACTGACATGGAACACGGAGACAACAAGTTGGATTCGGTGGTTCGCGAATTCTCGCAGAATGCCGATTTCTTGATCTTCGATGCTCAGTACACTCCTGAAGAATACCCGGCTCACAAAGGGTGGGGACACAGCACCTGGGAAGAAGGGATCCGTGTGGCAAAAGAGGCGAAGGTGAAGCAGCTCGCGCTGTTTCACCACGACCCGGTCCACGCGGACCAGACGATATTCGACATCGTCCAGCAGGCCCGGCGGCATTTTGAAAATACCCTGGCTGCCAAAGAGGGCTTGGTCTTTTGCTTTTAACTAATTTCCCTTCAGCGTCCGAAGAAAGGCGATCAGGTTGGCAACGTCTTCGGGCGAAAGATCCTTGGCCGGTTTCATCTTGCCCGTGCCTTCAACGACATTCTTCTGCAATAAAGGCAGCTGCTTTGCGGACTGACTGAGGCGTTACCCTGTTGCTCCTCCGGCGTGCCACTCGGTCTGGAAGCATGACGATTATAGCACGATTGCCCGCAGCGGTTGGAGATCCCCGGCCAGCTCTTGCCGCTTTCACCGTTGTATCAAACCGCCGCCGATAGTAGATTGACCGGCGATGAAGAGGTTTAGAATTTTCGCCACTTGTGACATTGGCCGGGAGGCCCTGCAGCGCCTCTCAGGCCGGGGATATGATGTTGAAACCTACGACAAGCCTGACCCGCCGCCCAAAAGCATGATCCTGTTGAAGGTGGCCTCCGGCATTGATGCTCTCATCACCACGCTACGCGATCCGATCGACGAGGAAGTTTTCAAGGCAGGCGCAAGAACTCTCAAGGTCGTGGGGCAGGACGCGGTCGGTTTTGACAACATCGACCGGGCGGCTGCAAATCGCTACCGCATTCCCTTTACCCATACGCCGGATGTGCTCACGGAAGCGACCGCCGAGTTTGCGCTGTTCATGCTGGGATGCGTTTCACGCCGGCTCTACCCCAGCGAGCGCATTGTCCGGCAAAAAGAATGGAAAACATGGCATCCCTATCTCCCGTTCCTAGGTGACGAGGTCTCCGGAAGGACTGTCGCCGTGATAGGGTTGGGGCGCATTGGCAAGGCCTTTGCCCTGAAGTGTGCGGCCCTGGACATGGATATTCTTTGCCACAGCCGGAGGCAAGACCGGGAATTTGTCGCATCGGCGCAGCGTCTGCTTGACGTAAAATTCAACTTGGGGTTGTCGCGGCGCCGTCCCCTTATTCAACCGGCTTCCCTCGAGGAAGCCCTGCGCGGCGCCGACTACGTCTCGCTGCACCTCCCGCTTTCAAGCGAGACTCACCATCTGATCAACGAAGCGAGTCTGCGGCTGATGAAGCCGACAGCCTATCTGATCAATACTTCCCGGGGAGCGGTCATAGAGGAGCAGGCCCTCTATCGCGCTCTGAAGACCGGAACCATTGCAGGAGCCGCGCTGGACGTGTTTGAAAAGGAGCCATTGCCGGAGGATTCTCCCCTGCGGGACCCGGAACTGGAGGAGAGGCTCCGGTTGTTCCATCACTTCGCCAGCGCCGGCCGCCGGACGCGCTTGTCCCCTGACCCCTCCACCGGGATGGCGGGGCGCTGTGTGCAGGGGGTGATCGACGTGCTGGAAGGCAACTATGGCGGCAATCCAGCCCACATGCCGTACGTGGTCAATAAGGAAGCGTTCCTGCAGGACTTGAACGGTTGACCGCGAAGTCTCGCCGGCTCATTTTCCTGCCGCCTTGGGGCGGGACATTGAGGCGGAACGGCGTATGCCCCACGAAAAAAAATGCCGCGAAAGTCCTGGGAACTTTCGCGGCATCTCACGAAAAATGGATAGGCTTAAAGCTTGGTCACGTTTTCGGCCTGGTCGCCTTTTGGACCGCGGGTTACGGTGAACTCCACCGATTGGCCTTCCGTCAGCGTCTTGAACCCCGAACCCTGGATGGCGGAATGATGCACAAACACATCTTCGCCCGAAGCCCGTTTGATAAAACCGAAGCCTTTCGCGTCATTAAACCACTTTACTGTTCCTTGTTCTCTGTTCATTGTTGTTTCCTTTGTTGTTGTTGTTTAGATTTTACCTTGTCCGTTTTCGTGAGCGTTTTAGGGACACAAAAAAAGAGCTCAGGACCCCCAGGCCCCTAGAGCTCTCTGTGTTCTCTGCCACAAAAACCTGATCAAGACCTAATCCAAGTGTAAGAGAAATCTTCAGCTTTGGCAAGCGAATTGTTGGCTGGGTTGGGTGGCCGAACTTTGAGCCCCGGAAATTGCTCATTCAGAATTCTGCCAGCGCGAGCTCCGCGGCGAAGCCCGGACCCATGGCGGCAATCAAACCGATCTCCCCTTCCGCCGGCCGCCCTCGCTCGATTACATCTTTCAATACAAACAGCGCCGAAGCAGAAGAGATGTTGCCATAACAGCGCAGGGTGTGGCGGCTGAAACGGAGCGCCTCCGGGGACACGCCAAACCCTTCCTGGTAAGCTCGCAGAATCCTGGGGCCTCCGGGATGAAAGATGCAGTAGTCGATGTCCGAGAGCGCAAGGGCATTCTCGTCGAGGAAGCGGTTCACGATCCCGGGGAGATGATCTCGGACGTAGCAGTGTACCCGCGGCGAAAGAATGAGTTCCAGACCTTTATCGGTCACATCCCAGCCCATGACGTCGAGCGACCCCCGAATCAGTTCAGATCGGGCGCTGAAGATCCGCGGGCCGGAGAACGCGCGTTTCGCGCCATCCACCAGCACCGCCGCTACACCGTCCCCGAAGAGGGAAGCGGCAATGAGGTTCTTGACGCTGGTGTCGGCTTTTTGAAAAGTCTGGCCACACAGCTCTACTGCCAAAATCAACGTCCTCGAATCGGGGTAGCAAAGCGCAAAATCCCGGGCATGGGCCAGCGCGTTAACACCGCCGGCGCAGCCAATCCCGAACAGAGGAGAGCGGCGGACGTCCGGGCGCAAGCCCGCATAGTTAAAAAGATGGGCTTCAAGGCTGGGAGTCATCAGGCCGGTCGTGGTCACATAGATGACCTGATCGATGGATGCCACCGAATCCCTGCCCAGTACACGCTGCAGCGCTTCCGTTGCCAGGGCGACGCCCTGCTGGAGGAAGTCCTGGTTGAACTGCTGAAAACTGCGCGGCGCTAAGTAGTAATCCGGAGGAAAACAAAAATGGCGAAACTTCACCTCGGAATGGTCCAGAACTTCAATCAACCGATCGATTCCAGGAAGATTCTGAAAGTGAGTTTGACAAATTTCTTTGACCTGCGCTTGGGAAACGCGAAACGAAGGAACTGCCGTGGCTATCGATACGATTCGCGGGGCATCCGATACAAAGGCGCAACTCATGCCAAGGATTCTATCGCAGGCGCGATCCGAATCCTCGGATTCAGTAGGAACTCCTATGGGTTGCCCCCGAATTGCAGCGGCCGGGGAAAGGGCGCATGTCAAGAGTCTTGGGATGGAAATCATCTGATCGAGCTTCTCCTTGCCTCAGATCTTCCCGTTTGGATGCCTGATTTGATATATTTCTGCGAAGCAATCTGGGCCTTTCCACGGGAGAACAAGCATGGAAAAGCAGATGAATCGTCGAACCTTTTTCCGTAAGAGCAGCGGGCTGGCCGGAGCCGCGGGGGTCATTGCCAGCGGGGGGCTTGCGGCGGCGCGGCTCTACGCGCAGGCCGAAGGCAGGATTGTCCGCAGGCCGGATCGATATGAGGATTCCTTTATCTTTCAGAGGAAGCCGTTTACCTGGCCGGAGGGAAAGACCCTTGCGGTGTGGATTATCCCCAATGTTGAGGTCTGGCAGTTTAATTCGCCTGCAGGCGTGGCCATTTCCCCGAACGTTCAAAACATCGTGCCCGACGTCATCAACTTTGCCTGGAGGGAGTACGGAATGCGCGTAGGGCTCTGGAGGATTGCGGACGTCCTGGACTCAGCCGGCATCCGGGCGACGGTCGCCTTGAATGCAGGCGTATGCGAAGTGTTTCCCGCTGCAGTGGAAGAGATGAAGAAACGGGGCTGGGAATTGATGGGGCACGGGATCACCAACAGCCAGACTCTCGCCAATATGCCGCTGGATCAGGAACGCGAACTGATCCGGACCACTCTGAAAACGATTGAACAGGCATCGGGCAAGAGGCCGCAGGGTTGGCTGGGTCCGGGCCTGGTGGAGACATTCAATACCCTGGATCTGCTGGCTGAAGAGGGCGTTCAGTACGTCGGGGATTGGAACAATGACGACCAGCCCTACCCGATGCAGGTGAAAAAAGGGAACCTTTTTTCTATCCCGTATTGCATGGAATTGAACGACATTGGACTCTTCAATAGAAACGGCTACACGGGTGAGCAATATTTTCGGGCTATTATCGACCAGTTTGAGACGCTTTACGCAGACAGCCAGAAGCAAGCTCGAGTCATGGGCATTCCTCTTCACCCTTTTCTGGTGGGACATCCCTTGCGCATCAAGTACCTTCGCAACGCCATTGAGCAGATGAAGAAATATCAAGGCGTTTGGTTTGCAACCGGCAGTGAGATTCTGGCGGCGTACCAGCGAACCCTTTGAAAGGCCGGCGCCCCGTTTAGAAGGGTGGAGGAACTCGGCTGTGCGTCACCCGAACGGAAGTTCCTGAAGGAGGGAGTCGGTTTTGCGCAATTGCCTTCTGTCGGCCGCAGCCCGGGCGGGACGGCAAAAGACGGCAACCATCGAAAAGGAGGTAGGGTATGGCAGAGCATCTTCTGAAAATCGTAGACGGGGATCCCGCCGAGGTGGTCCAGCGACTCAAGGAGAAGGGCGCCCGAGTGCTGCACCGATTTGGCGACACACTCGTCGTCGAAGGCGCGCCGGCTCCGGAGATCACCGCTGAGGTTTTACGGTTCACCAGGGCAGTCGCGGTCGAGCCTCTGGTCGAAGCTCCTGCAGAGGCCAGCGATGCGGAGGTCGCATGGCTCGCATTCCGGCTGCGACAGACGGAACACTTCCGTCGCTCCAAGATGGAGCGTGTGACCGAGGGCGAAGACTGGGGCTTGATCTTCGAGCGCATGTGAGATTGCCGGCTGTCGAATCGCCGGCGACTTTGAGAGGTGCTTCATGACACTCAATCAACGTCTCATTAACGAAGTGGCAGTCGGAGTTGTGTACGTTCAAGGGCCCACACCCGAACTGCAAATGACTGCGGCCGAGCGAATCAAAGCGACCGCCGACATTCAGGAGGGTCTCACCTGGATGGCGACTCTGGAACCCGCGGCTAAGGTCTCGTGGGTCTACGACTTTAAGACGGTCTCGATCAATGAGCCCTCCTGGCAGGGCGCTCCATGGAAAAAACTCCCGCGCGAGCTCTACCAGAAGCAGATAGATGCGGCCTTGTGGCGCGAATCGAACGGCAAAATTTATCTGTTCTACGAAGACCAGTATGTGCGGCTGACCGACTCGACCATGGATTCTGGCTACCCCAAGGCGATCGCGGGCAACTGGAAAGGCCTGCCACCCGAATTTGAGCAGGGCATCGATGCCGCGTTCTGGCGCAAGACCAACAACAAGATCTACATGTTCAAGGGCGACCAGTACATCCGGCTCAGTGAGACCCAGATGGATTTGGGCTACCCGAAGCCCATTGCCGGCAATTGGCACGAGCTACCGAGCTCCTTCGAGCAAGGGATTGACGCCGTGTTCATGCACCACGGAACGAACAAGATCTACATGTTCAAGGGCGACCAATACGTCCGGCTCACCGGCTCGACCATGGATTCCGACTACCCCAAGTCCATCAAGGGAAATTTCAAGGGCGTGCCCGAACACATGGAGGAAGGCA
>JACQGG010000126.1 GCA_016199665.1 Acidobacteriota bacterium
CGGTTCGGCCACGGTATATGCCAGAACTGTGCGACAACCAGATCTGGATTTCGATTTTTCAGCAGACGAGGCAGCAGGCCGAAATGATAGTCTTGGATAAATACGACCGCGGGGCTGTCTCCAGCTTCTTCCAGAACTGCCTCGGCAAAGACTTCGTTGACCTCGCAATACGCGTCCCAGTCCCGGCGGCTGAAGACGGGCCGCCGGAAGACGATGTGGCAAAGTGGCCAAAGGCCGCTGTTTGAAAGGCCGTAGTAATACCCAAGTTCCTGCTGGGCTGTGAGCCAGATTCGGCGCAGCGTATATCGAGGCTCTTCGGGAGGGACGTTCACTCGCCCCTTCGGGTCGGATGACTCCCGGTCTGCGTCCCCGCTTCCATGCGCGATCCAGATTCCACCGCAGGCGCGCATGACAGCATCCACGGCGGCGGCCATCCCGCTGGCGGGCCGCACGCATACGATACGGCCGTCATGACGGCGATGGATAAACGGTTCACGGTTGGACACGACAATCAGCTTGCAGCCATCCAGTTTCTCTCTGGCCAGGTCCTGTAACACCTTATCTGTCCATATCATCACCGTTAGCCTCCCTACAAACACGTCAGAGGACACTCTGAAACGTGGAATCTGTCGCCAGTAGTATCATGGGACTTGCGCGAAGGAGCAAAGCCACCGGGTTTGCCGGAAGACTCCAGAAGGAAAAAGCTGAAGGCAAACCGAATTGGGACCGTTGACAGGAGACTGACTTCCTGCGATTCCGGCCCGAGCTGCGACCGCGCCGGATAATCAGAGCGGCCTTCTCAAGCTCTTCAGTGCGGAATCTTAGCAGGAAGGCGGGTCTGTGTTTTCTGTGCTCAAGCCTAGATGCTTCTTACGCCAGATAACAGAACAAGCCGCCATGGCTTCTACTCTACCAAGATACGACCGGGTGCGCAAGCCAAGCAGGGTCTAGTCTGGGCGCTTGACGGCTGGATTCGGCGGCACATTCGAAAATGCTTCTGGCTACGCTGGCATCACTGGCGAGGAAGGGAGAGAGCACTGAGGCGACTGGGTATCGGCAATCCCCAACTGAAAGCGGCTCACAGTAGCCGTGGGGCTTGGGGTTTGGCCGCAACTGGCACCTTGCACATGGCTCTCAACAACTCCGGCCTTCGCCGGTATGGCTTTCTGACTCCAGGGGATCTTGCGAATAATCGCGCATGATTCCAATCGCCGGATACTGAAAACGGTACGTCCGGTGGTGTGGGAGGGTGCAGCGGCGCAATCCGCTGCACTCGACCTGATTTTGCTCGTCCTCATCTGTTCGTTACAAGGTCCAGCATAGCCATAAAGCAGGAATAGTAGAAGACCGCGAACAGCCCCAGCAGAAGGATCAGGAAGGTAAGCTCAAAGATGTGTGCCTTGCCAACCGCGTGTTCCCGCCTGTGCTGGTCTTCAGGACGTCCCTCTGAGATTAATTCTTGTGCTTGTTCTGCACCAGACAAATGGGTCGTGTCAGTGCGCCGCTTTGACTCAATGCGGAAGATACGCGAAAAACAGAACACAACTGGGACCAAGATCGACGACCACGCCAGCGTCATGAAGATAATGGCACTCAAAGTCATTGGCAGCTCCTTTGGGGACGGAGGGTTATCTCTTCAGCCCAAAATGAACGCGTCGATTCAGTGCCCAGGCTGTCTCATCATGTCCTTCGGCGAACGGCCGCTCCTCGCCGTAGGAAATTGTTTCCAGCCGCGAGGCACTGATGCCGAGCGATACGAGGTATCCCTTGGCCGCCTGCACACGGCGGTCTCCCAGAGCCAAGTTGTACTCAGACGTTCCTCGCTCGTCACAATGCCCCTCCAGGACGAAAGAGGCGTTGGGATACTGCCGCAGGTAGGTAACGTTTTGTTGCAGGATTTCGCGCCCCTCTTGACTCAGTGAGTACTGATCGAAGTCAAAAAAGACGTCCCGGATCAAACCTCGCCGCATCATGTCTTCAATGGCCATATTCTCGTCCATGGCAGGCGTGGCAGGTGGCTGAGCTACGGGTTCTGTCACGGTGACCCGTGTACTGGCGGTCGTCGACCCCAGGCGGTTAGTCGCGGTAGCCGTGTAGGTAGTCGAGCGCTCTGGCGTTATCCGAACTGATCCAACTGCGGTAACGGTGCCGACTCCCCCGTCGATGACTAGACTTTCGGCATCTCCTGAACTCCATGAAAGAGTAAAACTCTCTCCTTTGCTGAGGACCTCCGGCTCAGCATGAATCTGTACTGTAGGTGATGCCGTAGGGCCAGAAGGGGGCGCAACTACCGCATCAGGTTGCCTCACTACGGAAGAGGGGGAGACGGTTGTTTTCTTTTTGCATGCAGGAATTCCAGCGACGAGGAGAATCAGCGCCAAATAAAGAAAGCGAATAGAAGTAATTCGTGACATCTCGGCCTCCGTGTCAAAGGATAGTGCCGTGGCAGTTTCCGAGCTTTTCCGCTCCCCGATGATCGGGCGTGCCCCGTATCAGAGCAGTCCTGCCGACGGCGTATGTGTTGATAGATGCTGGGGTCGCACGAGAAGCAGCGGCCCGAGTTCTCGACCTGAAGCGAAGAGATCACAATGGGAGGGTCAGTGTTTTCCGCACTTAATCCCAGGTGTTTGTCGCGCCACCGCCTCAATCGTGCGATCATAATCGAGTGTTCCTGACACTCTAATCCGGGTGACCCAAGCCCTGTGGTACAAGCGCTTGAATCAGCGCAGTGTTTTAACCTCGACCTTTCCTCTGTGCTTCATCAGACCGTTTTTGAATCCTTGTCCGCTCGTTCTCACCTCTTCGGCTAACGACCGCCAAATACACTACGAAGGAGAGAAAAGCGATGGCAAGGATGATCACGACCACCGTTGCTGGATCCATGGATACCCTCGTCAAAACATTCCAAATCCGGCAGAACTAACCGGCACAAACCGTCAAATACTTCGGCTTTTCCCGAAGCTACCTGCAAAGAGGGACGTAGACTGGTGTCTCTCAAACCTTAAATTCCAACATTGAGCTAATTTATTGAAAGGAGCGTAGAAGATCAGGAAACGGCGGTGCCGAAAGGAGGGTCTGTGTTCTCGGCACTGAGACCTAAATGCTTTTCACGCCATACAATCGAACAAGCCGTCATTACAGAAAATCATACCACAAAGTGGCACTTTGTTGGAGCAAAACCGGCTATTTTGAAGGTGAAGGCGATGGAGCACATCGTACCCTTTTTCGAAGGGCACGGCTGTTCACCTCTTGAAAAAGGAGACGCATATGTCATTACAGTGCGCGTGCTCAAGAGGCTGACCGGCGGTCCTACCTCAGTGATCTTGGAGTTAATCAGTCCCACCCCCTGGAGAGTTCACTACGCTGCCGGTTGCGCCGCTGAGGTGAACTGCGCGGGGTCAGACGGACCCTTCCCCTTGGTTCAATGACGGGGAGTATTTTTTGCTGCCGGCTGCTTTTCTGAGTCGTCGTTGCGCAGCAGCAGGAACAGGGCCAGCAGAGAGAAGCCGGCCGGGTGCAGGAGGAGTCGGTCCGCCGATGTGGAAACCTGTGCGTGCAAATCATAGGGAGTCAGCAGGAAGACCAGGAAGGTAAACAGCAGTGAACCTGCCACGATCATCAAAGCGGACCGGGCAGCCCTTCCGCACTTGAAAGCGGCGGCGCCCGCGGCCGCCAAAACCAGGGCCGCGAGTCCTTCCCAAAGCAAGGGGTGGCCCCAGAAATAGCCTTCCCACCGCATCACTTGCAGCGTATCGCCCGCGATAATAGAAGAACGGGAGAACAGGTCCGAGATGCCCTGGATGCGGTGTACTGTTGAATAACTTGTCTGAAGGCCCAAAGTTCGAGTCCAAATGAGATGAAGAGGAGTCAGGAAAATTGCGGCCGGCAGAGCCCACCGGCGCCACCGGCGTCTTTCCGGCAACCCACCGTGGAAAAAAGAGGCGACAAGGGCGATCAGGATCGCCAGGAAGAAGCCCTCAAACTTTAGATGAGCCGCGGCAGCGGCGGCGACCCACGCCGCCGATCTGTGGGGGATTGTGACGAAAGCGGCAAATTCCACCAGGAGAAGCAGCATCAGGATTCCATCGACAAAACCGCCGGCCGTGAGGGTTTCAACCCCGAAGAAGATCACAAGAGTCACCGCCGCGCCCGGCCACCGGCCGATTTGCGAACGAAGGAGGCCCCAGAGCAATGCAACCAGCGCAAAGAGCAGAATGGGGATGCCGAGACCGGCAAGCCGCTCGTTGTACGTCCCTCCCAATGAGGTAAAGTGAGCCAGCCATGCGGGAAAAAGGACCGGGTAGTCGGGATGGGACCAGTCGTAGTCAGGGCGCAGCAGATCGGCGCGGCTGAACATGCCGCTCAAGAACAGTTGCCGCGCGTGGAACAGCCAAATGGAGCGGCCGTCCCATCCCGCGATGGGGAATCTGGCAACCCTTGAAAGGTAAAGGGTGAGAATGCCCAGCAGGACCCAGTTCTCGGGAAATTTCGCCGAGCTGAGCCATTCTCTGCGCCAGGCCTCCAGCGGCAGTCTCATTGGTACCCAGGCCGGCAGCGCTGAAAAAATGCCGGGCGGCGCGCGCAGGCAAGCGGGCTCTGGTCCAGGCTCCACTCCCTCACGGTCGCGGCTCGGATCTTTCTTACACAGTCCGATCAGAAACAGCAGAACGCCGGCCATTGCCTGCACTTTCCACGGAATCCTGACCTGAAGCCAGGTCGCCAGCACCGCACTCCACGCCAGGAAGATCGCCCCGGCCGGGACAGCCCACAAGAAAAAGAGCGGCGGTCTTGACCGTAAGTCGCAGAGCAAGGTCAAAACGAGGATTCCAAAACCGACGGCAGAAATTGTGGCGCCCAGGAAGGAAATCCATGAGAATGAGAAGTCTTCAACAATGGGTGCCGGCTGGGCGGTCCGCGGAGTGACTCCCCGGAGCAGGAAAACGATCCCTTTGGAATCCCGAGCGAGAATCCGCACTGGGTCGGAGGTTTGCGGGGAAAAGTCGGCGGTGTCCAGAATGAGAGGAGATTTCTGATCCAGGACCCGCGGATACAGGCTTTCAGTCAGGCGCTGACGCGAGAAGCCGTCGTGGAGGAGACGATCCGAGAGAGCAATAGGAACCTGCGGCGGGAGAATCTGATCGAGCGCCTGGCGGATCTGATCGGCTGGAATACCCCAAAAAGCGTACGCAATCCGCCGATGCGGGTAGCTCATGCCGTCGAAACGGAGCGCCCGGTATGTCTCCCGCCAGTACGAAGTTGAGAGGATCGCAGCAGCGGTGAAGGCCAGCGCAAGGGCGACTCCGAGCCGACTTGCCATTTGCCTATCGTAGCGCAGCCTGTCCAGTTCCCAACCCCCCCGTCCTTAACCCTTCCCTAACCCCCATAAATCGCCGGCCCCAGACCCCCGGTCCCCCGGCCCCCCCGGCGCCTAACTCTCCAACTGCGGGGCGAGACCAATGGCCACAATCACTGCCTCGTCCGGCTTCTCGGTCTCGCCCAGCAGTCTCAGGATCCTCTCCGCCCTTGCCGTGGCCTCCTCTTCGGATTGGGCGGCATACTGCAGGTAGAAAGTCACGTAGTAGCTTTGCATGCTGTTTCCTCAATGACTGGTTCCGGTTCCATGGGCCCGTTTGCCATCAGAGCGCCCGCCTTCCCTTCCACATCATCTGTCAGGCCAAGCATCTCGGCCAGAGGCTGCGACGCAACCAGCGAAAGATTCACCTGGCGAAAGCCGGCCTGGCGCATGCGCCGCAGCAGCGGCTCGCCGAGCCGCGATGCGGTCAGGCCGTTCATCGCAGAGAAGCGAAGCGTCCCTTCCCCGAACCGATCCAGGATGGCCGTCATGATTCGCTCGGCCCGCCGCAGGTCGAAAGTGAAGTTGTCATCTTCGATATCGAAATGCCGGATGTCATAGGCAACTTCTCTCGCGCTCCCGCAAGTGCCAGTCACTGTGTCGGGAGCGCGATTCTCCCTGAATCGCCAAGCCATAGTATCCGTTGCTGCGCTTGAAGCAAACGCTGATTTAGCTTGACATGCAAATCGCCCCAAGCCTAAAAGAATCAGGTCTTCCCAACAAACTCCACGGGATCCTCCGGACTCTCCCCTGGACCGGGTCTGGATAGAGCATCCGCTCGATACGCGGGGCAATTCTTGAAGGAGAAATTTATGACCTTTCTACCGGTTGGCGACCTCCCCAAAAGGCGCATCGACGCGCCGCGCTTCCTGCCCGCTCTGGTTTGCCTCTGGCTGGTCATTGCCAGCGGGTCGCTCCTTGCAGGTTCGCTTCTGATTCGCGGCGGCACTCTGATCGACGGAAGTGGCGGGCCGCCGGTGGAAAATACCCGTATTCTTGTCGAGGGCAATGTCATTGAAAAAATCTGGGTGGGCGATGCTGAGATGCAGCGACTCCCGCCTTCGGTGCAGATCATTGAAGCAGCCGGGAAATTCATTCTTCCAGGTCTTATAGACTCTCATGTTCACTATCGCGATTGGATGGGAGAGTTGTTTCTGGCGTATGGTGTGACGGCCGTCTATGACCTCGGAGATCCATTCCGATGGCAAGTGGCCGTTAAAAAGGGGCTCAATCAAGGAAAGATTCGCGGTCCAAGGTTTTATTTTTGTGGCGAGATGTCTCTTCCGGAGGCGGCAAAGGCTGAAGCAAGTCTGCCGTCAATTTGGAGGCGGGCGCCGGCCTCCATCAGTGCGCCGGAAGAGGCAAGGCGGGCGGTTGCGCTGGTAAAGGGAAGCGGCGACTGCGTCAAGTTGAATGAGAATTTCAAGCAGGACCTGTTTAGTGCGGTCGCTCGCGAAGCGGATTCAGCCGGCCTGGCTGTGATATCCCACTCTTTTAACGCCGTGGACTCAGCCACCTGGGGGATCGACGGACTGGAGCACATGGTGGGAGTGGCCCTGGCCACGGTTCGCAGCCCGGAAGGACGAAAAGCCGTTGAAGGCATGCAGATCGATGCCGGCCACAAGAACAGCGCCTTATACCAGTGGATGGAGCCTGCGAGCTTTGACGAGGTGATCAACCACCTGGTGACTCGAAAGGTGTTCCTGAATCCCACTTTGACGTTTGAATGGAAAGCATTGTCGGATCGAGCGCGCGAGCATGAGCTTGAAGATACACGCCTGCTGAGCATCCCGGAGCTGCAGTACGTCCCCATTGACGATCGGCTCGTCTCTCTGGGCCAGTACCATTGGCCGGACCAGAGGTCGAATGACGAGAGAAAGCAATTTCAAAACGGCTATCGCAAAGTCCAGGAATTCCTGCGCCGGTTTGTGGCTGCCGGAGGTAAAATCTACGCCGGGACCGACAGTTCGGCGGCTACAACCCCGGGGCTGAGCCTGCACCATGAGATGGAACTCCTTGTGGATGCGGGTATTCCTCCCATGCAGGCAATCTTGGCCGGCAGCAAGTACGGCGCGGAGCTGTTAGGGCTGGATACCCAAATCGGTACGGTGGAAGTCGGCAAGCTTGCCGACTTGGTTGTTCTCGGCGGCGATCCCCTGCAGGACATTCGGAAGACAAAAAGTCTGGAGAAGGTCATCAAGAATGGAGAAATTCTGGATATCGGCTATCACAGCAGTCATCAAATCCCGTTCAGCCGTCCCGGGCCGGAGTCCAAGCATCTCTATAACCC
>JACQGG010000118.1 GCA_016199665.1 Acidobacteriota bacterium
GAAGTCTTTTCCGAATCGGAGGTGGCGGGGCTGAAGGATTTAGTCGAATGGGAAAAGAAGATCGCCGTGGACCAGGTGGAAGGAGCGCATGTCTACAAGATGCCGCTGATCAGTAAGATCAATATCCGCGACATGGAGTTGTTTCCACATTACAAACCCAAGAGAGCCGCTGCCGGATGGAAGACAGCGTATATTGAGTTTGCCACGCCCAGTATGCAGCGAGTCTGGGTGGAGGAGATCCCGCCGCACACCCTGAAAATCATCGGCCGCCCCGACACCGGTCAATTCGTCTTCGTCGGCATATCGGGAAAGGGCTACACCGAGATTCGGGACCCGGATAAGCTGGACAAGCCGGGGCAGGGAGTCGTTTGGGGACCGTACGATCGCTTCTATATGCCTGTCGGGTCCTGGTATGGCCATGCCAATCCCTTTGACAAGCCGGCCAGGATCTTAATCTCTTCGACCCACATCACAGATGACCTCACAAACCCCTATATAGGTAGGACAAGGACGGTGCCGGAGCAGAGAGTTGCGGGAGAGCGGAGCGACCCGGTTCCGGAGGATCTTGTCATTGAGAATGTCGACTGGCCGGCGGCAATCAAGCAAGCGGAGCTGCGTGCAGGGTCGATCAAGACACTCCGCAGGGGACCCGCCAAGCAGTTCATTGTTCAGGGCGGGTTGGGGGCCACGGTCAACGCCCAGAATTTCGAGTTGCCGTCCTCTCATATGAGGCAGCGGGCCGCCGACGGCTGGAAAGCCGCGCATCTTGAAGCAGGGGATGACATGTATTATCGCGGCATGCGCAGTCCCTGGCATGAACTGCCGCCCCACTCCAGAGAGATAGGTCACAAGCATGGGGGCGGTGCGACCTTTCTCGGTCTCAAAGGCCGGGGCTACATGGCGCTGAGGGCTACAGCCGATTCGCCGGAGGCCAAGGTCACCTGGGGCGAGTTTGATCTGTGGATGCTGCCGTATCTGAGTCCGGGGGGGACATGGCATAGCCATTGCAATCCGAATGATGAGCCGGCAAGGTGGAGCACCCTCAACGGCACGCTTGTAGATGACCGCCTTTTGGATGCTCGGATCAGCAAGATATTATATGAAGCCGGTGACGGAAGGACGGATCTGGTATTCCAGGAGAAGCAATAAACCTACGAACTGACGCGCTCAGATACGCTGAACAGAACGATCCGCGGCGGGCTCGTGAGCAAGTTCCGAGAGCGAGGGCAACTACGGGGGTTTCTACAACCTCGGCCCCGCTTTTCGGAAGCTCCTCGCCTACCGCCACCCTATCTTCGATGTAAAGCTCGCCTGTATCAAGCAGGGCTCCCGAGAGTCTCTTCTTTGGTGTCTCCCCAGCGCGGCGCATCCTGGCAGAACGTCAATCCAAGCGCTTCAGCGCTTATCCTCTCGCTCTCGTACTAACAACCGGAAAAACGCACGTTGGCGGGGCAGTGATTTTGGGGTATCCTAGGGGCATCCATCGTTGAATTTCGGATTCTTAAGCTTAATGCGGACGAGCGGTTCACTGGATCGCAGGCTCGTCATGCTGGAGCCACATGCTTCACCGGGAGAATGCTCCTGGGAGCGGCGGCGCCGACGGCGCTCTGCATCTAGTCTCCCGGTCCAAAGCGGAGGGATGAATATGAGAATGAAACGGTTCTTCGCAGTGATTCCAATGAGTTTAGCCGCGATCTTCTTTTGCGGGCAAGATGCTGTCAACGCCCAAGACTCGCCTTCCGCGCTGACCGGTCGCGTCAGTTCGCAGGAGGAAGGCCCGATGGAGGGAGTGCTGGTAAGCGCAAAGCGAACCGGCTCAACGGTCACCATCACGGTGGTGAGCAATGCCCAGGGGCAGTACAGTTTCCCGCGCAACAGATTGCCACCCGGCCCATACTCTCTCCGCATCCGAGCCATCGGATACGAGCTGGACAGCTCCGGGACGGTGGAAGTGACGGCGGAAAAAGCAACCCAGCTTGACTTGAAGCTCCGCAAGGTTCAGGACGTTTCTTCTCAGCTCTCAAACGGAGAATGGCTGGCAAGCATGCCGGGAACCGATGAACAGCGACAGGTTTTCTTGAATTGCGTGACCTGCCATACGGTGGAGCGAATCGTGCGCTCGCGGCACAATGCCGGCGAGTTTGCCGAGGTCATACAGCGCATGGCCGACTACTCTCAGGGAGCCACTCAAGCCCGCCCCCAGCGCCGGCTTGGCGCGGGCGAACCCCTGAGGCCCGCGCAGCAGGAACAGGTCGCCAGAAACGCCCGATATTTGAGCACCGTCAATCTCAGCTCGGTCTCCAGATGGGAATATCCGTTAAAAACGCTTTCCCGGCCGAAGGACAAGGGAACGCGGGTCCTCATCACCGAGTACGATCTGCCGCGGCCCGAGACCCAACCGCACGATGCCGCAGTCGACTCCACCGGAAACATCTGGTATTCCGATTTCACTTCTCCTTATCTGGGGATGCTGGATCCCAAGACCGCCAAAGCAGTGGAATATCCCCTTCCGATTACCAAACCCGGGGCGCCTACCGGTTCTCTCGATATTGGTTTCGATAAGGAAGGGAACGTCTGGATGGGCACGATGTATCAAGGGAGCCTTGCGAAGTTCGACCGAAAGACGCAGAAATTTCAGACCTGGGGATCGCCGAAGTTTAAGGAAAGAGATGAAGCCCGGATTGCGATGGTGATGCCCGCCCACCTCGACCTGGACGGTAAAGTGTGGATTGGCGGCGACAACGAGTATCAGGTGGACCTGCGTTCGGGCGAGTGGCACACCGTCGACTACATGAAGGACATCCCGAAGGATTCGCCGGCGGCGGCCCGGCAGCACGGCTCCTATGGGGTCGCTGCAGACTCGCAAAACAACTTTTATGGCATGGAACTCGGCAGCGACTACGTGAACAAGGTGGACGGAAAAACCATGAAAGTCACCTTCTACCGGACGCCGACTCCCAACTCGGGGCCCCGCCGGGGACACATGGATTCCCAAGACCGCCTCTGGTTTGCCGAGTTTCGCGGCAACCGGATCGGAATGCTCGATCCGAAGACTGAACGGATTCAGGAATGGGAAATCCCCACTCCATGGACCAACCCCTACGATGCCGTTCTGGACAAGGAGGGGAATGCGTGGACCGGTGGAATGTCAAACGATCATGTGGTGCGCGTAAACTCCAAGACAGGAGAAGTCACCGAGTATCTCCTGCCGCGGTCCACCAATATTCGCCGAGTCAATGTCGACAACGCAACAAACCCGCCGACTTTCTGGGTGGGCAACAACCATGGAGCTTCCATTATCCGGCTCGAGCCACTGGAATAACACGGGCGCCGTCCCCCGGTCACGCTCTTGCTTTCAAACGCCATCTTGCAAGTAATCGCGGAGGCAGAACCATGAGGAAGAAGCAACACTACCCACTTTTTGTAATCGCTGTGATCGTTTCAACTGGATTGTTGGGATTCGCCCAGGTAAGCACCGGCACCATCTCCGGAGTGGTCAAAGACAGCTCCGGCGCGATTCTGCCCGGGGTCAATGTGACCGTCAGACATGTCGACACGGGACAAAGTCGCGTCATCATGAGCGATGACGGCGGCAGATACGGTCTCCCCGCAATTGACCTTGGGCAATTACGAAGTGGAGACGGAACTGACGGGATTTCAGACGAGCGTCCGGCGACGCTTCCCAACGTCGCAGCGGCGGTCAAGGAAGGACTGCTATCAGCCCTGCCTGTGGTAGCGCTGCCTTAATTCGCCGATTTTTGCAACGGATCATACTCCACGTTCATGTCCGGCGGGGACAGAGGGAGACGTCCCTATTCGATCTCAGAACGTAAACTTCAACCCCAACTGAATCTGCCGGGCTGTGTTGATCGTGTTTGTGATCCGCCCAAAGTTTCCAGCCGGGTTGCCGCTGGCATCGTTAAAAACAAATCGGGCCGGAACGCC
>JACQGG010000120.1 GCA_016199665.1 Acidobacteriota bacterium
CTGCAGCGTCGAGGCATCGTTGGAGATCAGCTTCTGCAACAGGGCCAGCGCTCCGGGTCCGCGAATCTCAATCTCTCCCATGTGGCTGACGTCAAACAGGCCCGCCGCGCTTCTGACGGCCAGGTGTTCCTGGATGGGACCTTGGTACTGCACCGGCATCTCCCATCCGGCAAAGTCCACCATGCGCGCCCCCATCTGGCGGTGGATTCTGTTCAATGGAGTCTTTTTCATTCGAATAGAAAGTAAAGAGTCAATGAAACGCGAAAACCTACCACACGGCTTTTTGTTTGGTCAAGAAATGAGGGAGACTGGGAACGGCATGGGGGCTGCGGAACTACAGGGGCATCGCACAATCATAAATCGCACAATCATAATAAGGTATTCGTCGCATACAATGCCCCCTGCTCCGAAGGCGGCCCGAAACTTTTGCGCAACCCGATCCCGTTTTCCCGGTAGGATAGGCGAACAGCGAAAGGCTGCAGGGGAAACTATGGCGAACCTGACTCTAATCTACGGAATGCAATTGCTGCCTGAAGGTGAAGCGATAACGGTTTCCGATGCGAGGATTCATCTCAAGAGCGGCAAGGAAAGCCGTGTCGCCATGCACGTCATCGAAGGGACCCAGGAGGAAATCCGCGATCAGCTCAACCGCCGCCTGGACGTGTTCTTCAGCAGGTTTCCGGAGGTTTGAGCTGGAAGAATTCACGAGCGCCGGCGGGCAATCCGGGCTCAAGGGGTCGGTTTTTCTTGGAGGACAATGTCGCATAACCTGAGGAGTTGGCCTGCGGTTGTTGCGGTTGCCTTCCAGTTGACGATCCTGACGGCGGCAGCGCCTTCTTATTTTGTCTACGTTTCGGATCATCGGATCATCACGGTAGAACCGAGCTCGCGCGATCGCGTAATCCTGAATGTGATCAATCTGAGCGACGAGATCCTCGTGATCCATCCCTACGACGTGCTGCTGCAGGCCGGATCCAGGGTTGCGACGGGCCAGGTGTTTGGTCGTGATTCCAATGAAAGCGGGGAGCCCTTTTTCGCCACCCAGCTCGTCAACCCGCGCGAGTTTGTGGGGCTGACTGTCGTAGGAGAACTGGTTCTCGATCCTGACGCAGCCGTATTTCACGCCGCGTCTCGCTTTTTCTTCCTGCAAAAAGTGGAGAAACGGGATTTTGACATCCTGGAGCGGCAGGTTGCGGCCATAGATTTGAAAAACGAGAACGCGGAGCAGGCGTTGAGGCGGGCGGGCATCTTGCAGGGGCGCGGCAGGTTGGAATATTACCCGGACGGGGAGACCGAGTCGCTGGAGCGGCTGTTTCCCGAGATGGGACAGGTCCTGCCTCCCAGGATTATCAAGAAGGCGGATCCCCGAGCGGTGGGCGGGGAAGCTCCTGGAACTGAAATCGAGCTCAAAGGACGGGTCTCAAGATCGGGACATCTCCTGGATCCGGTCGTGACCCAGGGGATCTCTCCGGAAAGTGACCGGCGCGCCGTTGCCGTGGTCCAAAATAGCTGGGAGTTTCTCCCCGCGGTCCGGGACGGGCAGGTGGTCGAGGCGTCCGTCACCTTGAAGGTCAGGTTTGCCGAGCAATAGGCCTTCGCAAATCCCGGCCGCCGCCAGTTAAGAGCTGGTGTGATGATTGGAGAGCCGATCTTCACCGCCATCGACGAATTGCGGGAATTCCTTTCCGAGGCCGCCGAATATGTCTGTGTTGCGGGGCGGCGGTTTCATCGATTTGCCAGGGGCGACTTTCACCTGCGCCTCCGGCCGGATGGACTTGAGTTCGAAACCGGAACTCTCCGGCTGCTGACGGCGGGTTCGGGCTGGAAAAGAACCACGCATCGCTTCGCACTGGAGGGAAGCGGCCGGTGGGTTCTGCTGAAGCCATCCCACAAGAATGAGCTCTGGCTTCGGCGGCAGCAGTTTCGCTGGGCCTGCGAAAACCGGGCCAGCCGCCGCTGGAAGATCCTGCGATCGAGCCTGGCGGCGTCTGATGGGCGCAGTGGAGTTCTCCTGCGCCTGATCCTGCAGGATCGCGGGCTCCGGTTTGCCGCGGTAGCCGTCGACGAGGAAGAGAACACGAGCGCCGAGGCTGTTCTCTGCCAGCTCCTGGTACACCGGCGGCGGTCGGACCGGCCCGGCCAGAGGATTGAAAAGGCGCTGCTGTTTGTTTCTTGGCAGCTTGCAGAAGCAGCCACGCGGCTTCTGGATGACCTGCAGGCATCCGTGCAGCTTTACTGTTTGCCGGATCTGGCCTTGTTTCGTCCCCTGGCGCCCGCGCCGATTCCTTTGCTCTGGCCGTCGCTGCAGCTCCGGGAAGATCTTCGGCGGCTCTGCGCTGACCTGATGTTTCCTCCTGTCGTTCGAGCCGTGATTCGAAATGGAACGACCTGTAGTCTCGAGTATCTGGGGCTGCCGTTCGCGGTCTTTGACCCCGGTTCAAGAACTTGGAAGTTCCCACTGAGAGAGGAGGTTCCGCTGTGCGATGGAGACGCGGCACGCCGTGTCGCGCGACTCGAGTATCATCGCGTGCGGGAGGGCCGGCGAGCTCACGCGCGCCTTCGGCAGGACCCGCTCTACCAGCTCTATGCCGAGCGCTGGCTGGAGAGTCTGATCCTGCGGGATCCAAAGCTGCTGGACCCTGAGCTGAAGAGCCGTCCGGTGTACGCGCAGGTCCCCGCATATGCAGGCCGCCGGCGGGTGATCGATCTGATCGCGGTCACCGAGTCAGGCCGGCTGGCAGTCATTGAAGTCAAGGTCCAAAAGTCCATGGATCTGGTGTTTCAGGCGCTGTCCTACTGGCAAATTGTGCGGCAGGCGCAGCGCCACCATGCCTTTCATCAGAACGGCTATTTCCACCGGATCGCCCTGACGGATGAGCCGCCGCTGCTTTATTGTGTTACGCCGCTGCTGGCGTTGCATCCGGAAGAATACTACCTTGCCCGGCATCTGCGCTCAGAGGTGGAGGCGTATCTGATCGGCATCAACAACAACTGGCGCGAAGGAATCAAGGTCCTGCGCCGGGAGCGGCTGAGCTGAACCATCAGGCGGGGGCTATGGTGCGGGGGGCTCGCTCCGCCGCTTGCCGTGCGGGAGACCCGCCGGCGCAACCCGGCTTTCCAGTTCATAAAGGGCCGCGATTTCCTCCAACCGATGGACGAACTGCCGGCGCCGGCAGGCTTCCTCCTGCGCGGCGCGCTGCAACCCGCCGACCATCAGCGCCGTCAGGATAAAAACGGCGAAGCGAACTGCATCTCCAAACTCAACGTCCACGTAGGCATTCGGCTTCAGAAGGAAATAGTCGATGCTTAAGCCCGCAAGAATCGCCGCAAGCACTCCCGGCCCCGGACCGCCGGACAGACTGCTGGCCGCCACTGGAAGGACAAACAACAGCGCCGTACTCGCCAGCTCCGGCACAGGCCAGAACAGGAAAACAAGCAGCAGCGTCACCGCCACGCTCAGCACTGCCGCTGCGTAGCGCTGCGCCGTTTCCGCCAGAGCGACCCTCATCCCCCGCATGACATCTTCATCTTCTTCTGGGGCGGGCCCCCGCATTTCGCCTTTGGCCGGGAGGCCCGATGGCCCGACCTCAAGACGTTTGTTTTGCCTCGGCGCCTTCTCTATGAGCCAGTGGCCCGAACCGTGAGGAAAAAGTGATGCCGATCCGCTTGATCCCGTCCACCGGGCGCTCGGAAAAGAAAAAGGGCATCGTTTGAGCCGGAGCCAATGGCTGCTCAATGTCAATGGTACGAACCGCCATGACCGCCATATTCCGATCGTACAGCACGAGGTGGACGTGAAGCTGCGGGAGAACGGCGCCGCCGATGTTGGTTACTTCGCCGTCAATTTTCATTGGTTCACTCTGGAAGTCGGTGCGCAGCGCCTTCAGTTCGAGAATCGGTGTCTGGTCCGAGCCTGCCGCATGGAAGTTGGGAAAATATGAATAGGGGGAAAATGCCAGTGTCACAAACACAAGCATCGCGGCCAGCAGGCTCATCCATAGTGAAGCGTGAACGGCGGGGAGCAGCGCGGGACGGGAAATCGCGGCCACCACTGCGTGCGGCAGTCGCTCCTGGTATTTCTCATAATAGTCCCGTGTGACCTGTTCGAGCCGGGCCGCACTCGCCCGGCGATTGTGAAGAAAGGCCCAGAGCGCAAGCGGCGCAAAGACAAGAAGGAGCACTGCCAGGCTGCCCTGCATTGACAGGCTCAACACTTCGACGCGGTACTGCATCCTTCAAATATGCGGCGCGGTGCGGGAGCCCTCAGGCCGGCAATACTTCACTGCGGCGCAGCGCCAAAAAAGGGACGCATGCGAGGCGCCCAGTCCCCTGACCTCGCGCAACAGCGCCCTACCGGCGCTATTGTAACAGATCGAATCCGGCGCCTCGCCAGCCCACGTTGGAAAAAGAATGAACGGAC
>JACQGG010000009.1 GCA_016199665.1 Acidobacteriota bacterium
GGTCTTCCTCGCTGAAAATCCAGGACATGTAGTCCCGTTTTTCAAATCCGATTCCGTGCTCGCCGGTCAGCGTCCCGCCCGCGTCAATGCAGATCCGGATAATGTCTTCCGCAGCCGCCCGCACCTTTTGCAGGTCTCCCGGTTTCTTTTCGTCGTAGAGCAGTATGGGGTGAAGGTTCCCATCTCCGGCATGGAAGACGCTGGTGATCAGGAGCTGATGCCGGTCGGCCACTGCGTAGACCTTCTCCAGCACTTCGGGAAGGCGGGTGCGGGGAACGACAGTGTCTGACAGGTACATGTTGGCTTTGAGGCGCCCCATGGCGCCAAACGCTCCTTTGCGTCCCGCCCAAAGCTGATTTCTTTCCTTTTCCGTCTTCGCCTCGCGAACCAGGTACGCCCCCGACTCCAAGAGGATCTGCTCCACGCGGGGCGCCTGCTCGTCCAGCTCCGCCGCCAGTCCGTCCAGTTCCACAATGAGCACGGCCGCCGCTTCCGTCGGATAGCCGGCGGCGTTGACCGAGGCCTCCACAGCCTGGATGGTGAGACGGTCCATCATCTCCAGCGCGGCCGCCAGGACGCCCGAGGCAATGATGTGAGTGACGGCCTCGCCGGCCACGACAATCGAGTCAAATGCCGCCAGGAAGGTGCGAACCGTTTGCGGCTTCTGAAGAATCCGCAGCCAGAGCCGGGTGGCAATGCCGAGAGTTCCCTCCGATCCCGTAAACAGGCCGGCCGTATCATAGCCGGAGTCGCAGTTTGGCGAGCCCAGCCGGACAATCGATCCATCTGGCAGCACCGCCTCAATGGCCAGGACATGGTGTGTGGTGACGCCGTACTTCAGACAATGAGGGCCTCCCGCATTTTCCGCCACGTTGCCGCCCACGGTGGAACTCATCTGGCTTGAAGGATCCGGCGCAAAATAGTAACCGAGGGGTGAGAGCCTTTCGCTCAGCGCGAGATTGACGACACCCGGCTCAACCACGACGAATTCGTTCTCCAGGTCGATCTGCCAGATTTTCTGCATGCGCGCCAGTTCAATCACAATTCCTCCCTGGACGGGAAGCGCGCCGCCGCTCAGCCCGGTTCCGGCGCCGCGCGGCAGATAAGGGATCCGATATCGGTTGGCAATCTTGACCACCTCAGAGATCTGCCCGGCCGTCTCCACCAAGACAACCAGATGGGGGGGATGCCGGTGAAAGGTCAAGCCATCGCACTCGTAGAGCATCAGCTCGGACGGGTTTCCGATGACATTTTCTCTGCCGACAACCCGGTGCAGTTCATCGGCCAGTTGCTGTTTTCTGGTCACGTCAACCCGCATCCTACCCCAAGATCATGGCCGCCAGCGTGTTTATCTGCCGGCGCGCCTCCTTCATTCCTTCCCCATGGCGCGACGGATGAACCCGGTTGCTGAGGATGCAGACCGACAGGTCTTTCTCCGGATCAATCCAAATTGAAGTGCCCGTGAATCCGGTATGTCCAAAACTGGATGGCCCCAATGCCGGCCCGGCCGAACCGTCCGGAGTCGGCGTATCCCACCCCAGCCCCCAACTGGAGCCCGGTAGCCAGGGCTGGCGGCGGGTCCAGGGTTGAATCAGGGACGCCGGAAGTACCGAGTCTGGGACATCGCGAGCCGCCGATAGAACATGGCGGGCGAACAAGGCGACTCCCCGGAGGGAGCCAAACAAGCCGGCGTGTCCTGCGGCGCCGCCAAAGAGACGGGCATTCTCATCATGCACGATGCCGCGGGCAAAGTCATGCAGGTGAAAATCCAACTCCGTGGGGGCCACCTTGAGGCAGCTCTCCGGTGAGGGGAGCAGCGGGCCAAACCGGATTGCACCCAGCCCCAGTGGGCGCCAGACTTGCTCCTCCGCTATGGTTCGCAGCGACTGGCCGAAGGCGATCTCCAGAAGGCGGCCCAGCAACATGAAACCGAGGTCGCTGTAAACAGAGCGGGTGCCCGTTGGGTACTCCGGTTCCGTACCAAGGATGGCGTCAATCACTTCTTCTCCGCTGCGGCATGTCTTGAAAAACGGCCGATACGCGGGCAGGCCCGAACTGTGGGCCAGAAGATGCCGCACCTGGGCCTCAGGCAGGGGAATATTCGGGAAGTAGCGTGAGAGCGGCGTTTCCAGCTCCAACTTCCGCTGCTGCACTGCACGCAGCGCCGCCGTTGCGGTCAGGATCGGTTTGGTCAGCGAGGCGAGGTCAAACCAGGTATCAGGATCAACGGCAGAGGAGTGCGGCAGGTACGTCAGCGTCCCGGCGGCGCAAAGGAAAGGCTCCCCTGACGACCTTCCAGCGGCAATTGCACAGCCGGGAAAAAGCCGGCCCTCGATGCATCGCTGTACGTAATCAATCAGAGAAAGGGTACTCATGGGGAGGCGCGCTTCATCTCCGCTTCTCTCTTGTCTCTTGCCAGCGCCAACGCTTTTTGCACGGCCTCCTCCGCCGAGGCCGCGCAGTGCAAGCCAGAAGACGAGCGGCCCTGAGAAAAGTCCCAAGTGCGCAGGCCGACGACCGGGATTCCCAGGCGGAGCGCGAATCCAATCTCCGAAAGCGTTCCGTACCCTCCCCCGACGGCGATTGCAGCATGGCTGGACCGGATCAGCACAAGGTTGCGCGCCTCTCCCAGTCCGGTGACGATGGGGAGGTCCACAAAGGCGTTGGCGTCCTGCTCCGAATTTCCAGGCAGGACTCCTACCGTCGTTCCCCCGGCCTGCCTGCATCCTCGCGCCGCCGCCGTCATCACTCCTCCCAGCCCGCCGCAAAACAGAATTGCCCCGCTGGCGCCGATCAACTCCCCCACGCGTTCCGCCAGCCGGTCTGTCTCGGTTTCGGGCGTGGACGTTCCAATGACTGCAATCCGCAGGCTGAAATCAAGAACCATGCGAGAAGTCTCCAGCCTCGGGTCCCGGTCGCGCGCGGAGTTCTGCTTGCACTGAAACCGGCAATCCGGAAACAGGCCGTCGCGATTCCGTCTTCAGCGTCGCTTATGCTCCTTCCAGTAGTGCACAAAACCGGGCAGAAGCGATAGCAGTATCACCACGGCTATAACCAGGTAGATGTAGCGGTCCACTCCGGGGATCGCCTTGCCGAGGAGGAAACCGAGCATGGTCATGCTGAAGACCCAAGCGGCTCCTCCGGTCACATTGTAGATGACAAATCTCGGGTAATGCATCTCCGCGACACCGGCCACGACGGGCGCGAATGTCCGAACAATGGGCATAAAACGCGCAAGGACGATGGTCTTGCCTCCATGCTTGTCGTAAAAGGACTTGGCGGCGAGCAAATGCTTCCTGCGAAAGAACCGGGAATCGGGGCGGGCGTACAGTTTTCGGCCGCCCTTGTGTCCGATCCAGTAGCCGACGCTGTCGCCTATGATCGCAGCCAGAGTCAGGCCGACGTTGAGCCAGACAATGTTCAGATCGCCCTTGGCGGCAAACAAGCCGGCCGTGACCAGGAGCGAGTCTCCGGGAAGGAAGAAGCCGAGCATGATGCCCGTCTCGCAAAAGACGATTCCCAGCAGCGCGCTGTACCCGCCCCAGCGAATCAGCGCTTCCAGGTCGCTGAGCCGATAGAAAAAATTGTAGATCAAATCCAGCATGACCGCGTCCTTGCAGATTATGTCATCTGAGCCGTCTGGTTGATATGACGAGACGCTGTCGGCTGCGAACCGGCAGACCGTCTCCCCTGTATTGTACCGGTTCTCAAACTCCGGCCGAGATGGATCGGCTCAGAATCTCAGCCAGATGAAGCACTTCAATTTTGAGGCCCGCCTTGCGCAGGCCCGCCGCAAGCTGGAGCATACAGCCTGGATTGGCCGTCACGACCGCTGTGGCTTCCGTGGCCGCGATGTTTTCGATTTTGTCGCGCAAGATGCGGGCCGACATTTCCGGTTGGGTGAGGCTGTAGCTTCCCGCCCCGCCGCAGCACCAGGACGCTCTGGCCAGTTCCACGTACTCCAGGCCGGGAATTTGCTGGAGCAGGAGCCTGGGCTGCTGGGATATTCGCTGTCCGTGGATCAAGTGGCAGGGATCGTCATAGGTGACGCGGGCGCGCAGAAGTCTGAGCGGCAGCGCCGCCCGCGACTTTGCCAGAAACTCGGATAGGTCGCGCACCCGGGCGCTGAACCCGCGGGCTCTTTCGCGCCGAGGATCCCCGGCGTCAAACAGATGATCGTAGTGCTTGAGCAGCGCGCCGCATCCGGCGGAGTTGGTGACGATGGGCTTCAGGGAGTCGTTCCCGAAAGCCTGGATGTTGCGCCACGCAAGGTCCCGCGCCTGATCGCGCTCGCCGTTATGGTCGTGCAGAGCTCCGCAGCAGGTCTGCCCTTCGGTCACCTCCACCTCACAGCCGGAGGCGTTCAGGACATGCAGGGTCGCCCTCTGCGCCGGGAAACAAGCTTCGTTCATCACGCAGCCGCGAAAAAAAGCGACGCGCTGCCTTGCTTCTGCGCGCGCCGGGAAAAAGCCTGACAGAACGCGGGCTCGTGGATCGATAGGGGGGAGGTTTGCAAGCTGCTCCAATGACCGGCCCAGGAGCGAGCCGGGGGGCACGATCCTGCCCAACCTGTCCAGGCGCAGGTTTTGCGCCCAGCGTGCAAGCCTAAAGAACACATGCAAAAGCCGGGGATTGGGAAGCAGGTACTGGAAAGCTGCTTTTCGGATCGCTGCCTGCAGCCCGGACCGCGGCAGCGCCACCTCCATTCTCTCTCGCGCCGACGTCAGCAGACTTCCAAACTGCACTCCGGAAGGACAGGCGCTCTCGCAGGCCCGGCAGCCGAGACACAGATCGATGTGTTGTTGAAACGTCCCATCCATCTCAATCTTGCCTTCACTGGCTGCATTGATCAGGTAGATCCTTCCTCGCGGGGAATCGGCTTCGCGCCAGAGTTGGCTGTAGGTGGGGCAGGAGGAGAGACAGAGCCCGCAGTGAATACAGTCAAGATTTTCCGCTTTCGGTCCGAAGTCAGATGTCTGCCACATAGATGCCGGGATTAAACCTTCCGTGAGGATCGAGAGCTGACTTGATCTTGCGGGCCAACGGCAGATCGCCTCGGGCCGACCCCCAGACATCGATCTGACGCTTGAGCGCCAGCGGCGCTTTTTCAATGATCAGAGCCGTGTGCGAGTGGCGCAGGTCCTCGCGAACAGCGCCGAGGGCTTCAGGCGAGGCCGCCGCGGCCGCAAAACAGCAGCGCCGGGAGCTGAAGTCCAGCAGGGAAGACACCACCGGGATCGCGCGCTCGATCTTTCGCGCCGCCTCCACCATGGAGCTGAGCAGAGATTCGGCGCGCAACCGAAGGGGCGAGGGGTCATCATAAAGTGAGGCGAGGGCAGAGGCGATGCGGTCGGACGAGTCGACTTGTCCAGCCGGAAACCGCCTTGCCAGACCGGCTAGCTGATTGTCGACTGCCTTCCTTCCGCCGTGCAGGCGCACCAGCAGACACGGCCCGGGTCGGCCGCTCTGCGCGCAAACAACTCCGGCAGGCCGCACCGGGAGCCCGCGGAGTTCGAGGCATCGGGCCTTAGCCTCCTCGTAATCGGATACCGGCAGGGAAAAGTATGCCTCCCTCTGCCACGCGGGGAACACGCGCAAGGTGATTTCAAGGATGATCGCCAGGGTTCCCATGGATGCAGTGTACAGCTTGCACAAATCATAACCGGCCACATTCTTGACAACTTTGCCTCCGGCGCGGACCATCGTGCCGTCGGCGAGCATCACCTTCATTCCCAGCACCTTGTCGCGCACCGAACCATAGGCCTGCTGCAGCGGGCCGGAAATTCCCGAGGCGATGATTCCGCCCACGGTCGCATGGTACGCCAGGGGAGGATCGACGGGGAATGTCTGTCCCCGCTCGGACAAAACCGCGTTGAGCGTGGAAAGATCCATGCCCGCCTGAACTGTCGCGGTCAGATCTCCGGGCAAGTATTCGAGCAGGCGGTTGAAGCTGCGCAGGTCGACACAGTAGCGAACGGGACGCAGCGGATTGCCCAGCCACCATTTGCTGCCGTTGCCTGCAAGCAAGCAGGCCCCAGAATCGCCTCGCAGCAATTGCTGCAGCGCGGCTTCGCTCTCCGGCTGGAACCATACCGGAGCGGGGTGCCAGGAAATCTCGGACCAGTGCTCCAGCAGCGGATGCGTCATGGATAGATCAGTTCCTCGCTTCCAGGGGGGCGGGCTTTCCATCGTTTGTGCAGCCAGAACCAGTGCTCCGGGTAGCGGCGAATGATATTCTCCACCTCGCGGCTGAACCGCTCCGTGGTGGCGCGGATGTTTTCTTCCAGCGATCCTTCCCGGCAGAGTGGAATTTCATCTCCGAAGTGAATGCAGTAGCGCCCCGGCTCTTCCAACGGCAGCAGAAAACCGGCCAGAACCGGCGCGCCGGTGCGCAGTGCGATCCTTGCCACCCCATTGGTGGTACAAGCTTGCTTGCCAAAGAATGGAACAAAGACCCCCTCGTGGGGAAGCACGTTCTGATCGATCAAGAAGCCCACGTCTTCCTTGTTCTGCAGCACTCTCAGGATCGAGCGCAGCGCATTCTTCTTGGGAATAATACGATTGCCGGACCGGGTGCGGTAGCGCGTGAGCAACGCGTCGACGTCGCGGTCATCGATGGGCCGCGCCAGGAAACTGAGGGGGTGCCCATAGAGAGCATGAACGAATGGCAGCAGCTCCCAGGCGCTCAAGTGTGCGGTCAGGAACAGCAGCCCCATTTCTTTCTGTTTGGCCTTGCGATAGCGCGCCAGGCTTCCTTCCGTATAGGACACCCTCCATTCGACATTGTCTCGGGTGAGTTTTGGAAATTTGCTCACCTCCACCAGGAGGTCGCCCAGAATTCTGTAGCTCCTTTTCAGCGTGCGGGCGCGCCATTTCTCCGTCTGCTGGGGGAAAGCAATCCGCAGATTGGTCAGGCCGACGCGGCGATGCCGCCTGTCGAAAAGGCAGTACGCCGCGGCGATGGCATGCGACAAGGGATAAGCGACGCTTCGCGGCAGCGCCGCGAAAAATTTCAAGGCCAGGTGCGCCGCGTAATAAGCAAAAGATTTTCCTAGCATCGGGTCAGCCGTGCCAACTGGAGGCCGGCAGCAATCCAGCCGCTTCTCATCATTGTTGAAACCGGCGGAGTCTGCAACCGGACGCCGGCGCGTCGTCCGGCGCCCCACGGGAAATGCGCTCTCACATCCAGTCGCCCGCCGGGCGTTGTTCTTCTGGCAACACTCCACAGGTATGTTATACTCCCGAAAGTTTTTTGAGGCGCAATATGAAAGACGTTGAGATCGACAGTGCCTACCAGAATGACTTCGTTAACGTTTTGAAATTCCGCAATCTTCAAGAAGCGGAGGTGTCTCTGCAGAAGATTGACATGCTCTACCGGCAGTTCCTGCAAAAAGGCGATCGGAAGGGGATCAGTTACTGTCATCGCATCAGCGCGCTGGGCCGAAAGCGCGCCGAAGCGATCTCGCGAAACGGCAAGGTCTCCGGAGAAAAGCGGATGGAAAAGGCGGAGATTGCGCGCTGGTTCACAATTTGGAATCAGAATCCCGACATTTTTTTTGACTGGCTGACGCTTCGAAAGGGGTGCAGCGAGTTTCAGGCTCTGTTTTTCGGTCCGGATCCGTAAACCGGAAGCCGGACGTTGCCCGCCAACTTGCCCGCGGCCCCGCGACTGACTGCTGACAACTGACTGACCTCTGACCCCTAACCCCTGAACTGCCGACCGAGTCAGTCGCCCCGCGCCAGCCTTTGCCAGAGAAAGGCGGGCAGGCCGGCATCCCGAATTTTCTGCTGCGACGTTTCAATGTCGTAGTCCACCCGCAGGAATTCAACCGCGAGCGTGTCAGCGTCAAAGACCAGAAATGCCGCACGCGGGTCGCCGTCGCGCGGCTGTCCCACGGCACCCGGGTTGATCAGATAACGGGCCGATTCCGGGGTCAGAGACAGCTTCGCCGGCGGCTGAACCTGCCGGGAGCAGGTTGTTTCACCGAGGCGGAAGAAAATGGTGGGAATGTGGGTGTGGCCGAAAAAGCAGATGGGAGTGGCCAGGGCGTCCAGGCTGGGCCCCTCGCGGTCCCAGGGGAGCAGATATTCGTCCTCGTCCCGTGGGGATCCGTGCACGATGCTCACCTGCGAATCCACCTGCACGGGACCGGCAGGAAGGCCGCGCAGGTACTTCAGGCTGTCCACGCTCAATTGGCTTTGGCTCCAAAGAGCGGCCTTGCGGGCGTTGGAGACAAAGGTATCACCCCCTTCCAGCCCTGCGACGACCTTGTCGTGATTGCCGCGTACTGCAGCCAGCGGGTTCAGGCGCTGTACTTGTTGCACGGTTTCCTCCGGGCTGGCTCCGTAACCTACAATGTCACCCAGCAGCAGGATATGGTCGTAGTCGCGATACTGCAGGACCGCATGAAGCGCCTCCAGGTTCGCGTGGATGTCGCTGATGACCAGGTATCGCACGAGTTTCTCGGTTTGCTTCCGTCCGTTTTCTTCTATATATAGGAGGCCGTTGCAGTGAGCGCCGGTGGCCCGATGAAAAAACTGACATTACGAGACTTAGATCTCAAAGACAAGCGCTTGTTTCTTCGCGCGGATTTTAACGTCCCGTTGAAAGAAGGTCACGTTGAGGATGACAGCCGCATTCGTGCCTCTCTGCCCAGCATCCGGCACGCGTTGCGGCAGGGCGCCAGACTGGTCCTTGCTTCTCACCTCGGCAGACCGAAAGGGAACCGCAACTTGAAGTACACGCTGGCCCCGATCGGCCGCCGCCTGGAGAGCCTGCTGGATGGCTCCAGGGTCGAACTGGCGCCCGACTGCATTGGATCGGAGGTTGAGGCGCTCGCGCAGCAGTTGCGTCCCGGGCAGGTGCTGCTGCTGGAAAACCTGCGGTTTCACGCTGCAGAGGAAGAAAACGAAGAAGCCTTTTCGCGCGGGCTGGCCCGCCTGGCCGATCTCTATGCAAATGACGCTTTTGGGAGCGCCCACCGCGCGCATGCCTCTACGGTCGGAATCGTGAAAGTCCTGGGGCAGGGGGCCGCCGGCTTTCTGATGGAGAGAGAAATCGACTACCTGTCGCGCGCCATGGACAGCCCGGAAAAGCCCGCCACGGCAATATTTGGCGGCGCCAAAGTGAGCGACAAGATCGAAATCATCGAAAACTTCCTGAGTATTGTGCAGAACATTTTGATCGGCGGCGGAATGGCTTATACGTTTCTGAAGATGGAAGGGCGTCCGGTGGGGAGGTCTCTGGTCGAGGATGACAAGGTGGAAACCGCAGCCGCGCTGGTGCGGCGGGCGCAGTCCCAGGGCGTCCGGTTCCTGCTGCCGCGGGACCACGTGGTCGCGCCGGAACTGAAGGAAGATGCGCCGCGGACGGTGGAAGCGCGCATTCCCGACACGATGATGGGACTGGACATCGGACCCGACACGATCGCGCGTTACTGCCAGGTCATTGGCGAGTCAAAGACGGTCATCTGGAACGGGCCGATGGGAGTTTTTGAGATGGACGCCTTTGCCGCGGGAACTCTCGCGATCGCCAAAGCCGTGGCCAGCGTCCGGGGGCTGACCATTGTCGGGGGAGGCGATTCCGTGGCGGCGCTCTCTAGGGCGGGGCTGCAGGATCGCATCACGCATGTCTCAACCGGAGGCGGAGCATCGCTGGAGTTTCTGGCTGGGAAAAAGTTACCGGGCATTGAGGTGCTCACCGATGCCCCAATGCGTCGGTGAGCGCCGGGAGAGAAATTGAGATATGAGCCGAATCCCGTTTATTGTGGGCAACTGGAAAATGTACAAGAATGCCTCCAGCGCGATGGAACTTTGTGATCAGCTCCGGACGGGAATTCGGACGGCAGGGGATCGCGAAGTGGGCGTGGCGCCGCCATTGGCGCTGCTTCCACTGGTGCAGCAGCGGCTGGAAAACAGCCGGATTCGAGTGGGCGGGCAGAACGTGCATCCTCAGGCGGAAGGGGCATTCACCGGCGAGGTTTCCGCCGAGATGCTGGCTTCGGTGGGATGCAGCTTTGTAATCATCGGGCATTCGGAGCGAAGACAACACTTCAACGAGGGCGACAGCTTCCTGGGCGCCAAGCTTCTGGCCGCCTTCCGCGCCCAGCTTGATCCCATTTTTTGTCTGGGCGAGACCCTCCAGGAACGAGAGTCGGGAGCGACCGAAGGCGTGATCCGAAGGCAACTGGATAAAGCCCTGGCTTCCTTGACTCCCCCTCAGGCATCCCGTATCATCGTCGCGTACGAGCCGGTTTGGGCGATCGGCACCGGGAGAACGGCAACACCGGAAACAGCCCAGCAGGTCCATCACCTGATCCGCGAATATTTTCGTGGTTTGTGCGGCATTGAGGGGGCCAATCGCCTGCGCATCCTGTACGGGGGGAGCGTCAAGCCGGATAATGTTGACGGCCTCATGGCGCAGCCGGACATTGATGGAACGCTGGTGGGCGGCGCCAGCCTGAACGCCGCGGATTTTGCCCGGATCGTGGATTACCGGACGTAGGAGAACGCGTAACAGGGAAGCAGTCGCGCGGCGCAAGTTGGCGGCTCTTTTGGGCCTGGGATTCCAGGAAGGTTGTTTGCATGGTCTTTTATCTTGTTCTGGCGGTGCACCTGCTCGTGAGTCTGATTCTCATTGCCGTGGTGTTGCTGCAATCGGGCAAGGGCGCGGACCTAGCCGGGGCGTTCGGCGGCGGCGGCAGCCAGACGGCGTTTGGCTCGCGGGGCGCGGCGACGTTCCTGAGCAAATTGACCACGGCCTGTGCCGTGATCTTCATGATGACTTCGCTCGGTCTTGCTATTCTCTACAATAAACAAAACGCCGGCAGCGTGATGGAGGGAGTTCCATCTCCCGCAACCCCCGCGCCGGGCGGTGTTCCGCAGGCGCAGCCGCCGGCGCCGCAACAGGCGGCGCCCGCGCCATCGCAGCAGGCAACTCCGCCTCCTTCGCAGCCAACGGCTCCGTCTCCCTCGCAGCAGCAACCGCCGCCTAAGCAGTGATTGGCCTGGAACGGGCGGCCTTTCATTATTTCCTGATTTCCTGCGCCCTTTATGCCGCAGGGCGCGGTTACTTGAAGTCTCGGGTCTTGGGTTCCGGTCGACAGTCAGGGTTTAAGGTTCAAGGTCCAAGGTTCAATGTTTCACTCCAAAGCCAACTTGGAGCACCTTGAAACTGGCCCTCCCTAACCCCAACCCATGCCTGGCCCGGCTGTGCTATAATCGGCCGCGAAAAAATAACGCGATGCAGTTGGAAGAGCCAAACGAGATTCCGATCCCCCCCCAGAGCGCCGAATCTGCGGCGCCCACGCTGGAAGTCTCAGCCTACCGACCGGGCTCGGTCCTGAAGGATGCGAGAGGCTGGGCGCGGGACATTCTTTTTGCCGCGGTTACCGCGATTGTTATTGTGGTGTTTGTGATCCAGCCGGTTAAGGTGGAAGGGACCAGCATGCAGCCGAACCTGGTGGACCAGGAGCGGGTCTTTGTCAACAAGTTTGTTTACCACCTCTCGGAAGTTCACCACGGAGACATTGTTGTTTTCTGGTATCCGCGCGATGTATCCAAGTCGTTCATTAAACGGATTATCGGAATTCCCGGAGATCGCATCGAGATTGCCCGCGGCCAGGTGCTCCGCAACGGCCGACCCGTCCGGGAGTCTTACGTGCTTCCCCAGTACGTCGACTACGAGTCTTACCACACCGTCGTTGTACCGCCGGGGTATTACTACGTTCTGGGGGACCACAGGAATTCAAGCAACGACAGCCGCAACTGGGGACTTGTGCCCCAAAAGAATATTTTTGGCAAGGCGATTTTTCGATACTGGCCGGTCTCGCGCTTGGGAACTCTGGACTAGCTGGCGGGCTGTTTGCCGCGCGCGGTCCGCTGAGCAGGTACCCGGAGCGTCAGTGCGCTGATTTTTTCATGACAAACCAAGCGATTCTTGCCCTGGAAGACGGACATACGTTCACCGGTGTGTCGTTTGGACATCGCGGGGATGCCGGCGGAGAAGTCGTGTTCAACACCTCCATGACCGGCTACCAGGAGGTGCTCACCGACCCTTCCTATGCGGGCCAGATTGTCGTGATGACGTATCCGCTGATCGGAAACTACGGCACCAACGACGAAGACGTTGAATCGGGGCGCCCTCAGGTCCGCGGGTTTGTCGTCAAGGAAAACAGCGCCGTCTATAGCTCCTGGCGCGCTTCCGAATCACTGGACGCATACCTGCGGCGCTTTCAAATTCCCGGCATTGCCGGCATCGATACGCGCCGCTTGGTACGGCACATCCGTGAAACAGGCGCCCAGCGCGGGTTCTTGTTGTCCCGGCCGGAAGGTACCGCAGAGCAGGCAATCGCCGCCGCACGCTCGCTTCCCCTCATGGAAGGCTGCGACCTTGCCACTGGCGTGTCCTGCGCGACCAGTTATCTTTGGCCGGAGGCGAAGGATCCCCAATTCAAAGTGGTCGCGTACGACTTCGGCATCAAGCGGAATATCTTGAGGCTGCTGGCCGGCCATAGGTGCGAAGTCAGGGTGGTTTCCGCGGTGACTCCGGCCGAGGATGTGCTTTCGATGAAGCCCGATGGCGTCTTTCTTTCCAACGGCCCGGGAGATCCCGAGCCGCTCGCTTACGCGATTGATAACATACGCCGGCTCCTGGGACGGGTACCGGTCTTTGGCATCTGCCTGGGGCATCAACTGCTGGGCCTGGCGCTGGGCGGGAAAACCTACAAACTGAAATTCGGGCACCGGGGAGGCAACCAGCCGGTTAAGAATCTGATCCGGAAAAAAATAGAGATCACCGCTCACAACCATGGTTTCGCGGTGGACCCGGAGTCTTTGAAAGAAAGGGAAATTCAGATTACTCATATCAATCTCAACGATCAGACGCTGGAAGGATTTCGGCACCGGCGCTGGCCGGTCTTTTCCGTGCAGTACCACCCGGAGGCTTCTCCGGGGCCGCATGACTCGCTTTACCTGTTTGACGACTTTGCTGACCTCATGAGACAGCACCAGGAAAGCTGATGCCGCGCCGCGATGACATCAAGAAGATTCTGATCATCGGTTCCGGCCCGATTATCATCGGCCAGGCGTGTGAGTTTGACTATTCGGGAACGCAGGCATGCAAAGCGCTGCGGGCCGAAGGCTACAAGGTCGTGCTGGTCAATTCCAATCCAGCGACCATCATGACCGACCCGGAGCTGGCCGACCGGACTTATATTGAGCCGCTGACTGCCGAGTCGCTGCGGCTGATCATCGAGCGCGAACGGCCGGATGCCCTGCTGCCCACGGTGGGCGGACAGACGGCGCTCAACCTCGCCGTGGAGTTGTCTGAGAAGGGCATTCTGGACGAATGCGGCGTGGAACTGATCGGTGCCAAGCTGCTTGCGGTCAAGGTGGCTGAGGATCGGCGTCTGTTCAAGGCCGCCATGCAGGAGATCGGGCTGCAGGTGCCCGACTCCGGTTTTGCCAGCAGCTACAACGAGGCGCTGGCGCTGCTGGACCGCATCGGGATTCCGGCCATCATCCGTCCCTCGTTCACCCTGGGAGGAACCGGCGGCGGCATTGCGTTTAATCGCGAAGAGTACGAGGAGACGGTCAATCGTGGACTGGACGCCAGTCCCATCCACGAGGTTCTCATCGAGGAGTCGGTCCTGGGATGGAAAGAGTTCGAGTTGGAAGTGATGCGGGACCTGGCGGACAACGTGGTGGTCATTTGTTCCATAGAAAACTTCGATCCCATGGGAGTGCACACCGGCGACTCCATCACCGTGGCGCCGGCCCAAACGCTCTCGGACCGGGAGTATCAGAGCATGCGGGATGCGGCCATCCAGGTGATCCGGCGAGTGGGAGTAGAAACCGGCGGCTCGAATATTCAGTTTGCTTTGAATCCCAAGAACGGCCGCATGGTGGTGATCGAAATGAATCCGCGTGTTTCGCGCAGTTCCGCCCTGGCCAGCAAGGCGACCGGGTTCCCCATTGCCAAGATTGCGGCACGCCTGGCGGTAGGCTACACGCTGGATGAAATTCCCAACGACATAACGCGAAAAACTCCATCTTGCTTTGAGCCGACGATTGACTACGCCGTCGTCAAGATTCCCAAGTGGGCCTTTGAGAAGTTTCCAGAAGCAAGCACCACGCTTGGAACGCAGATGAAGTCGGTCGGAGAAGTCATGGCCATAGGCCGCAACTTCAAGGAGGCCTTGCAGAAAGGTTTGCGCTCTCTGGAGTCAGACGGCCTGTCGCGCGAGAAGGTGGATCCGGAACGGATGGTGGAGAATCTGATTCAGCCGAATCCGAACCGCCTGGCGTACATTCGCCATGCATTTTCGCAGGGGTTCTCGATTGAGCAACTTTACCAGTGGACCGGCATTGATCCGTGGTTCCTGGAGCAGGTCCGGCAGATTGAAGAGGCGGGCGCGGGACTGGCAGGCGAGAGCCTTGCGACGATCTCCCGCGAAAAGCTGCGGGATGCCAAGCGGATGGGATTTTCCGATGCCGTGCTGGGCCGGCTGCTGTGCGGCCCCGGCCCCGGCGGAGAAGACCGCGTGCGCGAGTTGCGGAAGCAGCACGGCATCCGTGCCGTGTTCAAGCGAGTGGATACCTGCGGAGCGGAATTTGAATCGTACACTCCTTATCTCTACTCCAGCTACGAGGAGGAGGATGAATCGGCGCCGGGCGATCGCCGGAAGATCATGATCCTGGGGAGCGGACCCAACCGCATCGGCCAGGGGATCGAGTTCGACTACTGCTGCTGCCACGCCGCTTTCGCACTCCGGGAAGCCGGCTATGAAACATTGATGGTCAACTGCAACCCGGAGACGGTGTCCACTGACTACGACACTTCCGACCGGCTCTATTTTGAGCCGCTCACCTTCGAAGATGTCATGAACATTGTGGAAATGGAAAAGCCCGACGGGTTGATCGTTCAGTTTGGAGGGCAGACGCCGCTCCGGCTGGCCAAACGCCTGGGACAGGCCGGGGTTCCCATTGTCGGCACTTCACCTGATTCCATTGACCTGGCCGAGGACAGGATGCGGTTCGGGAAGCTACTGGCCGAGTTGAACATTCCACAGCCGGAGAACGGAACGGCTCTGTCGGTGGCGGAAGCCCGGGCAGTGGCTAAAAAGATCGGATTTCCACTGCTGATGCGTCCCTCCTATGTGCTGGGCGGGCGCGCCATGGTGATTGTCTACGATGCGCGGACACTGGAGCAGTACATGGAACAGGCGGTGGAGGCCTCCCAGGGCCATCCGGTGCTGATCGACAAGTTCCTGGAGGATGCTTTTGAATACGATGTCGACGCGCTGGCCGACGGCGAATCGATGGTTATTGGCGGCATCATGGAACACATTGAGGAGGCGGGCATTCACTCCGGAGACAGCATCGCGGTGCTTCCGCCCATCATGATCCAGCAGCGGCACCTGGATCAGATGAAGCACTACACCCGGCAACTGGGACGGGCGCTCCATGTGGTCGGTCTGATGAACATTCAATTCGCCGTGGCCGAGGACAAGCTCTATGTTCTGGAAGTCAATCCCCGGGCTTCCCGTACCGTTCCCTTTGTTTCCAAAGCGACCGGAATCCCGCTGGCGAAAGTGGCGGCGCGCGTGATGATAGGGGCCAAGCTGCGCGATTTCGGCCTGACCGAAGATTTGACGGTGAATCACTGTTACGTCAAGGCCCCGGTTTTCCCGTTTTCGAAGTTTCCCGGTGTCGATGCCATTTTGGGTCCTGAGATGAGATCCACCGGCGAAGTCATGGGAGTGGCGGAAACTTTCGGGATCGCTTTCGCCAAGTCGCAGATTGCGGCCGGGACGGTATTGCCGCGAGGTGGAATCGTGTTTCTCAGCGTCAACCAGCATGACAAGAAGAATGCGGCCCGAATTGCAAAGGAGTTCATCAATGTCGGGTTTCATATTGTGGCCACGCGCGGCACGGCCGAGATTTTGAAGGCGGTCGGGGTCGAGGTGGAGTTTGTTTACAAGGTCAACGAAGGCCGGCCGAATATCGTTGACCTGATCAAGAGCAATCGCATTGATCTGGTGGTCAACACGCCGCTGGGGCGGGAGTCGTTTTTTGACGAAAAGGCCATCCGGCGCGCCGCGACCCGCTATAACGTCCCCTGCATTACCACGCTGTCAGGCGCCGGCGCCGTGGTCAACGCCATTCGGGCGCTGCAGCGCGAGAACCTGGATGTGCGAAGCCTGCAGGAGTACCATCAGGGAGTGCTGGCGAGAGTTAAGAATGAAGGATAAGGACAGTTTGTGAATGACGGTTTCGGATTGAGGAAGGCGGGAAGCGGAAGGTGGAAGGCGGAAGGCGGAAGGCAGAAGGCGGAAGGCGGAAGGAACTACTCTCAATTGCTTGTTTTTGATGTTTGTTGCGGCGGCTTCAGCGGCCTCGGGGCGACTTGAGTCCCGGAGGTCACCGACTGCCTTCTGCCTTCCGCCTTCTGCCTTCTGCCTTCCGCCTCCTGCCTTCCACCTTCCGCCTTCAAAGAGGAGGACTATGGAGAAAGCCACGTTTGCGGCGGGTTGTTTTTGGGGGGTTGAAGCCGCCTTTCGGCAAGTGAATGGAGTGGTCGCTACGTCGGTCGGGTACACGGGAGGACCCTTCCCAAATCCGACCTACCGGGATGTCTGCTCGGACATGACAGGGCATGCCGAGGCGGTGGAAGTGATCTTTGATCCGTCACAGGTTTCCTACGACGAGTTGCTGAACTTGTTCTGGCAGATCCATGACCCGACCACCTTGAACCGGCAGGGTCCGGATATCGGAACTCAGTACCGGTCGGGAATTTTCTTTCACGACGCGGCGCAGCAGTCTGCCGCCTTGGCTTCCCTTAAACGGCTTGAAGAGAGCGGTCGCTTCGGAAGAAAAGTTGTGACTGAGATCGTTCCCGCCACGCAGTTTTATCGCGCCGAAGAGTACCATCAGCAGTACCTGGAGAAGCGCCGGCTGGCGAGCTGCAAGATCCCGTAAAGGATCCGGTTCTGCGGTGGCGGTCAAAGTCGTTTGGCGCCGGAAAGCGGCGGCGAGGTCCAATATCCCTGGTGCACTTTGAGCGCTTCCTCTATCAGAACCGGGCCGCCCACTTCCACCTTCTCACCGGCGCTGGCAAAAAGCTCGCGGCACGAAGTACGAAATCCTCTTCCCGACAGATTTCGCAGTTTCTCGCCCGGCAAGGCATAAACCACACTGCGTATCCCTGCCCAGTAGATGGCTCCAGTGCACATAGGACACGGCTCGCAACTCGTGTAGAGGGTCGCTCTGCTCCTCTGCTCCCCGCTTAAATCTCGAATCGCCTTCTGAACCAGATTTGTCTCTGCGTGACAGGTGGGGTTTGCTTGGCTGTTTACCGTATTTTCAGCGGTGAGCACGACCTGTTTATCCACAACCACCAACGCACCGAAGGGACGATTCCCTCGCTCCCTGGCTCGTCTGGCCAGTTCGATTGCTTGTCGAACAAATCCTTCATTGATTTCCATGTTTACTTGTCTGCCGTCTTCTTCTTGTCCCCCTTCTTGACCCACCCTTCCTTGTTGACCTGCCGGCTGCGGGCGATTCCAAGAGAGCGCGGGGGAACATCCTGGGTAATGGTGGACCCGGCGGCGACGTAGGCCCCTTCGCCTATACGGACGGGAGCCACAAGCTCGGTTCCACTTCCGATGAAGGCGCCGTCTCCCACGAAAGTCCGATTCTTGCTAAAGCCGTCGTAGTTACAGGTGATGGTGCCCGCCCCGATGTTGGCGCCCTCGCCGATATGAGCGTCTCCCAGGTACGTCAAGTGCGCGGATTTGGCCTTGTCGCCAACCTTGCTGTTCTTGACCTCCACAAAATTCCCGATGCGGCAATGGGCGCCGATTTCCGCGTGAGCCCGCAGGTGGGCGAACGGCCCGACGGTCGCCTCCTCGCCCACGAGGCTTTCCGAAATCAAGCAACCGTCCAGGATGCGCGCGCGCGCGCCGATGCGGCTGTCCACGATGCGGGAGTTGGGAAAGAGGGTAGCGCCTGCTCCGATCTCAGTTGTTCCCTCGAGAAAAACATTGGGGTAGATGACCGCATCCCGGCCGATCTTGACTTGGTGGGAGGCAAAGAACGAGTCGGGATCCAAAAGGGTTACGCCCTCAAGCATGAAGCGCTGCGCCCGATGGAGCCAGATCTGCTTTGCCGCGCGAGCCAGGTCGGCCCGCGTGTTGATGCCCAGAAGGTTTTCCGGCTGCGCGGAGGGAACGGCCACGACTTTCCTGCCGTTCTTGCGCAACAGCGCGATGGCGTCGGTCAGGTAGTATTCTCCCTGGACATTCCTGTTGTCGAGTCCTTGCATCGCCAGCCTCAAAGCGACGGACCGAAAGCAGTAAATGCCCGGATTGACCTCGCTGATCTGCTTCTGTTCCGGGGTGGCGTCGCTTTCTTCCACCACGCAGTCGATTTCGGAACCGCGGCGCACCACGCGGCCGTACCCCGCAGGCGACTCCAGCTTTGCCGTCAGCAGCGCCAGGTCGGCCCCACTCCGCTCCCGCCCGGAAATCACTGCCTCCAGATCCCGGCCCGTCACCAGGGGCGTGTCCCCATAGAAGACTACCACATCGCCCTGGAAGTCCTTCAGGGCAGGCAGGGCCTGCATGAGGGCATGCCCGGTCCCTTTTTGCTCGGCCTGAAGCGCAAACTCCACGGGAAAGCCCTGAAGCGATTCCCGGACCCGATCGGCCTCGTGACCGATGATCACAAGCGTTCGTTCCGGTTGCAGGCTCTGCGCTGCCTGCGCGGCGTAATGGATCATGGGGCGGCCGCAGAGGTCTTGCAGCACTTTGGCGCGTTGAGATCGCATTCGGGTCCCTTGCCCGGCAGCGAGAATAACCACACAACAGCGGCTGAGCTTGGTTTCTGGGACCCTCATTCGGTTTTGGGAAGATCCACTACGGCGGCGAATTCCCTGCTGCTTCGAATCGCTTCAAAGTCGGGGTCATTTCGGGCCAGAAACCTGTTCTCCGGATTGAACTGGATGGCTCTCTGCAAACTTCGAACCGCGTGTTCCATATCGCCCCCCTGCGAATAAGACGCAGCCAGGGCGTAGTGCAGGTAATCGCCTTTGGGGGCAAGCCCAATCGCGTTCTCGAAATACTGTATCGCCCTTTCGAAATTCCCCGTGTTGTGTTCGATCACTCCCAGATCAAACATTTCCTCGGCGCTTTTGGGCTGCTGCACTCTTCGAACCGCGCCCTGCGACTGGCAGATCTTTACAAAATTGCGCGCACGATCCGCCAGCTCAATCTCCTCCGGGTAGCTCTCGATGAGTTTTGAGAAGGCGTCCATTCCCTGCTGGTAATTCTTGCTGTAGAGGGCCTTTATGCCGCGCTCGTAGAGGTCCAGCAAGGTCTTTTCATCCTTCTTTCTCGCAGCCAGAGCCTTGTCTGTCGCTCCGGACTGCGTCTTTTTTGACTTGCCGCTTTTTTGCGGAGTCCTTCGCGCCGAGCGGGTCGTGGATGGAGTCGTCTTCTTCAGTCGCCGCCGGGCCGCGCTTGATTGAGCGCCGGGCTTTCTCTTTCCCAGCGCCTTTTTCGGCTTCGCCTTGCCCTGGGCGCGGCGGGCTCTCTTCCCGGGGCTCATGGGCGGCTTGTTGGGCCGCTTGGTTGGAACGGTGCTCTTGGTGGGGCGACGGGCTGAGGATCGTTTCTTTACGGATGGCATTATCTGCTTTATCTCCAATAGGTTAAAGACGAAAGAAACTGATCTATTATAGGGCTTTCCTCTTTTCAGTCAAGGTGATCTCTGCAAAATGTCGGTGGTCGCAAAGAAAGGAGTGTACGACAAATCGCAACGAAAAACAGTGCGTTGTGCCGCAGCATCTGCTCAAATCCGTGTCTTACCGTGATCTGCGATTTGGGATCTGCGACTGGCGATTATTTCTTGAGCCACTGATCAAACCAGTCCAGAAACGTGGTGTACCAGAGTCTGCTGTTCTGGGGCTTCACCACCCAGTGCCCTTCATCCGGGAAGTAGAGCATTTTTGAAGGGATTTTCATTCTCTGCAGGGCCGTAAATAACTGGAAGCCCTCTCCGACGGGAACGCGATAGTCCAGCTCTCCATGAATGACCAGGAGCGGAGTCTTGAACTCCTTCACAAAATTGCTCGGGGACCATCGCTCGTACATTTCCCGGTGGGTCCAGGGCGTTCCTTTAAATTCCCACTCTGGAAACCAGAGTTCCTCAGTCACGCCGTACTTGCTGACCAGGTTGAATACACCTGCGTGAGACACAAGCGCCTTGAATCGATCCGTGTGCCCGGCGATCCAGTTGACCATGTAGCCTCCGTAGGATCCGCCGGCAGCTCCCATCCGTGCGGCGTCGACGTAGGAGAGCCCCGCGGCGTAGTCAACTCCGGTCATCAGGTCCGCATAGACTTTTCCTCCCCAGTCCCCGCTGATCTGGTTGGTGAACTCCTGCCCGAAACCGGTGCTGCCTCGCGGGTTGGGAAGCAGCAGAACGTAGTCGCGAGATGCCATCGCCTGTGGGTTCCATCGATAGGAGAAGCTGTTGGTCCAGGCGCCCTGCGGGCCGCCGTGAATGAGGAGAATAAAAGGATACTTTCTGGCGGGATCGAAAAAAGGAGGCCTGACCAGGAAGCCCTCAATCGCGGTGCCGTCCGTGCTTTTCCATGACACCGTCTCCGGCTCGCTCATGGCGAACTGCTGCATGAAATCGCCGTTGACCGAGGTGACCTGTTTGACGTTCCCTCCGTCCGCGTCGCTGCGAAAGATCTCAACCGGCGCCGAGAGCGTCTGGCGGGTGAACACGAGCTTCCGGCCGTCGCTTGAAATGGAAAGATCGGAATAGGAAAAGCCCCCTCCCAGCACTTTATCAACGCCTTGGGGTGTTGTGTCGTAACGGTAGATCTGCGAGTTTCCTTTTTCTTCGACTTCGAAATAGATCCTCCTGGAATCCGGCGTCCAGTTGATCGCCCATGCGGACAAGTCGAGACCCGGGGCAAGGTTGCTGATTTGTCGTGTTTGAAGGTCATGCAGCCTCAGCTCCCAACGGTCTGACTCGAAGCCGGCGGTCCGCTGTGACCGGTACGCGATGTATCGGCCGTTGGGGGAATAGACCGGAGTACTGTCAGCGCCGGGGTTGGTTGTGAGTTTGCGCGTGCTTCCGCCGTCAAAGGGTACTACAAACAAATCGCTGTTGGTGCTGGTCGCCTCGTCTCCGTCCCGGTTGCTGGCGAAGACCAGTTCCTTGCCGTTGGGCGAAAAACCGTAGTCGGGGGGTCCCCCGAGCGAAAACGGGGGCGCATCCCAATCGCCGGGCGTCACGTCTGTGGCGCCGCCTCCTTGCCGCGAAACCACCAGAATGTGAGTTCGCTTGCCGTCTTTCCAGGAATTCCAGTGACGAAACAAGAGACGATCCAGAATCCTGGCCTGGACCTTGTTTTTCTCAATCTCTTCATTTCGCTTCCGGTTGCAGTCATCGCTGTCACAATCGGGGTAGACATCGGACACAAACGCGATCCGATTTCCATCCGGAGACCAGACAAGTCCGTCGGCTCCGGTGCTGACGCTGGTGAGCTTGCGCGGTTCTCCGCCCTCCAGGTCGAGAATCCAGACTTGGCTCGAGCCGCCGCGCGTGGAAATGAAGGCAAGGTGTTTTCCATCGGGCGACCATCGAGGCGAGTCGTCGCGCGCGTCCGAGTTGGTCAATTGCCGCACCTCGCCTCCATCGGACGGAATCAGCCAGATATCGGAATTTCGGGTGTTGCGGTCCCACGCAAGTTCGGAAACGGAAAACGCGATCCACTTTCCGTCAGGCGAAAGTTGCGGCTCGGAGACGCGCCGGACCTTCAGCAGATCCTCAATGGTGAAAGGCCTCTTTTCGTCGGCCCCCAGGCACGGCGTCATGATTAGAAACAGCCAAAGACAGCACGATTTTTTCATGGCACGCTCCTCTTTTAACTCGCCATATGGCATTCTCTGGAGTCCGGTTCCGCTACCACGCGCTGCTGACTTCCGAACCCGGTGAAATCGCACAACAGAATGTGACAGTGGCTCCGCGGCGCAGGGAATGAGCCAGGAGGGCAATGGTTCCACGGAGTTGTGGAAAATTCTGTGGAAAAAAAAGCCGGGGCCACCTTAGTTACTGAATCGGCGGCAGTTGCAAGGTTTTTTCTCTTCAAGGCGTCAGTGGAAAACCGGCCGTGATGCGGCTAGCTTTCCTCGGTCTTTCCGGCAACTCTTCGCAGCAGCAGGGCGAGCGCGCCGAACGCGACCAGAGCGATCAAGTCGGCGGCGGCGCCCAGCTTCTGTTCAAGTCCAACCGCCGCTCCAAGGTTCAAGAGGCGGGCAAAACCCCCTTCGCGCACTCCGGCCAAAATGGCGATGGCGACACCGGCCAGCGAGCCTCCTGCAACCAATCCGGTGCTGTAGAGCATTCCCGGAGTCAGTTCCGACTCGCCTTCCCGTGTTTTTGTCGCACGGCTGGCCCACCATTTCACGATGCCGCCGACAAAGATGGTCGAGGTCGTGGAGAGCGGCAGGTAGCTTCCCACCGCGAAGGAAAGCGACTTGACCCCGCAGAGTTCAATCACCAGCGAAATGAAAATGCCGGTGAAGACCAGCCCCCACGGCAGGTCCTGGCTGAGCATTCCCTGGATGATCGTGGCCATAAGCGTGGCCTGGGGCGCGGCCAGCCGCGCAGAGCCGATCGGCCCGTACGCGGAAGAGTGCAGCAGCAGCAGCGTGCCGCCGATGGCCAACACACTGACCAGCACGCCGATGATCAATCCCAGTTGCTGGTGCAGCGGCGTGGCGCCTACCAGGTATCCGGTCTTCAAGTCCTGCGAGGTGGCGCCGGCGTTGGCGGCGGCAATGCACACGATGGCGCCAACGCAAAGCGCGATTGCCTGATAAGCGTTGCCCGCCCACCCAATGGAGACAAAGATGAGGCACGTCGCCATCAGGGTTGCGATGGTCATCCCGGAGATCGGGTTGGAGGAGGATCCAATGATGCCCACGATGCGGCTGGAGACGGTGACAAAAAAGAATCCAAAAATGACGATGAGAAGCGACATCAGAAGACTGCCGGGAAACGTTCCCGGAATCTGGGGCAGGACGGAAATCAGCAGCGCCAGCGCCAGCGATCCGGCCAGCACATAGGTAATGGGAATGTCCCGGTCGGTGCGAGCTGGCGCGCGGCCGCTCTGGGCGCCCCTGAGATCCGCCAGGCTGTCGCGAAATGAGCTGACGATGGTGGGCAGAGAACGCAGAAGCGTGATGACTCCCGCCGCCGCTACCGCCCCGGCGCCAATATAACGGACATAGCCGCGATAGATCTCTGCAGGCGTCATGGCGCTGATCAGCTTGTCGCCAACGCCGGGTTTCAGTGCCACCGCAAGCGAATCTCCAAAGTAGGTGATCAGCGGGATCAACGCCAGCCATGACAGCACGCCGCCCGCCACCATCGTTCCGGCAATGCGCGGGCCGATGATGTAGCCGACTCCCAGATACTCGGGCGTAATCTCTCCATTCAGGGTGGCGTTCGGGTAGGCGCTTCCCCGCCGGGTTACGTAGCCCGGGACGTCCTTCCAGAGCCCCAGGATGCTCATCAAGAGCTTGTACAGCATGGCGACCCCCAGACCCTGGAAGACGCGCCTGGCAAATGTCCCGCCCTTCTCCCCGGCAATCAGAACATCGGCGCAGGCGGTTCCTTCCGGGTAGGGCAGGGCGCCGTGCTCTTTTACGATCAGCGAGCGGCGCAAGGGAATCATGAACAGCACTCCCAGGATGCCGCCCACCAGGGCCAGGACCAGGATCTGGGTGTAGCGGAAATAGTCGGCCCCCCCCTGGAGAAAGTACAAAGCCGGAACGGTGAAGACCACTCCGGCCGCGATGGACTCACCGGCGGATCCGATCGTCTGCACGATGTTGTTTTCGAGAATGGTGGAGCGGCCGAGCCTCTTGAAAACCGCGATAGCCAGAACGGCGATCGGGATGGAAGCGCTGACTGTCAGGCCGGCGCGTAGGGCCAGATAGACTGTGGAAGCGCCAAAAACAATTCCGAAGAAGGCGCCCAGGATGATCGCCTTCAGTGTAAACTCGGCGATCCTCTCCGATGTGTCTATGTAGGGCTTGAAGGTCGCTTCGGATTTCGCCTGTGAAGCCTTGTTATGAGCCATGGGAACCTCCTTCCAGCGATGAAGCCAGCCGCTGCGGGATGCCGATAACAACCACCTGTCGGAGTGAGTCGTGAAAAAATCGGCGCGAAGTGAGACTCACCTCTGAGGTTGGGACTCCGTGCAGGCTGTGCTTGCTGTAAAGCGCAGGCAGCCTGTCGCGCAGGAGGTGAAATTCTGCAACTCCGCTCCGCTGCTCCCCCAGTTGCCGCTGCCACTGGGCAAACAGGCCGTCCTTGTTACGCACCAGCTTCCGGTGTAGGGGACGGGAGACGGGGTGCACAAAAACGAAAAAGAAACACTCCGGGGGAAGCGCATTCAGGTAACGGTGGTCCTTGTCGAGCAGTAGATAGCCGAGGAAAAAACCCGCTTCAGTCTTGCGGACTTCTTTGTAATAGTAGGTTCCATAGAGGTCCTTGGATTTCTGCGGCCAGGGGCTGTAGCCGGCAAAGACGCGCTGTGCCTTGCTGTCGACGGAAGAGAGTGTCTCATCGGCGATCTGGAAAAAGCGCCTCGAAATGTTCATGGATTGTTTAAAAGTGTCGGCGCATGATAACACCGGAGAAAAACCATGGGAACATCAATTTGGGTGATGGGTTATGAACAACCTGGAGAATGAGAGACTGCGGCAGCTTCTGGAAGATCAAGGGGATCACGCGCTGGAACAAATCCGGGAGCTCCCCATTCCGGAAATCACCGATCTGATTCGCTCGCTGCCTATTGAACGTGCGGCGGAACTGGTCAAGCGGCTTCCCATCGACCTGAGCGTGGCGGTCTTTGATGAGCCGACGTTGAGGCGCCGCCGGGAGTTGGTGGAACACCTGGATACGGGTCTGGTGGCGGCAATCGCGGAACGAATGTCTCCCGACGAGCGCGCGGATTTTTTTGGAAATCTGCATGAGGAAACGCGCACCCATCTCTTGCGCCATCTTTCCAGGGAGACACAAGCAGAGTTGCTGGCGCTGCTGGCTTATCCTCCGGCCTCGGCCGGCGGTTTGATGACAACCGAGTTTGTTGAGGTCTACCCGGAGCAGACGGTAGAGAGCGCGCTGGCGCACACGCGTGAAGTGGCGGGCCATGTGGAGACCATCTACTCGGCGTATGCCGTCGATCGAGCGACCGGCAAACTGATGGGAGTGGTCTCGCTGCGGGATCTGCTGACTGCGGAGAACAGAAAAACAGTGGGCGAAATCATGGATGCCGCCGCAATCACGGTGCACACCCACACAGACCAGGAAGAAGTAGCCCGCCTGATTGCCAGGTACAACTTCCTGGCTGTCCCGGTGGTGGACGACGCCCACCGGATGCTTGGGATTGTAACGGTCGATGACGTCCTGGACGTGGTGTCGGAAGAACATAGCGAAGATTGGCAGAAGATTTCGGGAATCGAGCCTCTGGCGGATCCTTATTTTCGCGTGAGCCCGCTGTCGATGGTACGCAAGAGGGCCAGTTGGCTGGTCGGCATCTTCATTGGCGAATTGTTTACCGGCACCGCGCTGCGTCACTATGATGGCGCAATTGCTGCCGCCCGAATGCTGGTGTTCTTTGTTCCGCTGATCATCAGCTCGGGAGGCAACAGCGGATCGCAGTCGGCGACGCTGGTGGTTCGGGGCCTGGCGACCGGTGAGATCAAACTGCGGCAGTGGCTCCAGGTTCTGACACGGGAGATCTTGGTGGGAGTTCTGTTGGGACTGATTCTGGGAACCGTTGCGTTCGGGCGCGCGCTGATGTGGGGCAACGGAGTGGGAGTCGCCGTTGCGGTCGCCCTGACGCTGGTGGCCGTGGTCATGGCCGGCACGTTGGTGGGCGCGATGCTGCCCATCTGTTTTAAGCGCCTCGGCTTCGATCCGGCGGTGTCTTCAACGCCGTTTATCGCCACTTTCGTCGATGTGACCGGCATCATCATCTACTTCAATATCGCCGGTGCGATCCTGAAGCTGTGGTGAAGTCTAACTGCTGTCCGGCGCAAAAGGACTTTGGCCGCCACCGCAGAGACTTCGCGCGGTGTAGCCGCAACCCAAGCCACGGCGCCCTGGAAGGGCGGCCGATGTCGGCCAGGGGGCAGCCTGGCCCGTCAGAGCGGCAGACAGAGTCTTCTGACCCCGCCGCTCGCTGGACGCTCGCGGTGCCGATGGCAGCCGATGAGACTCCGGAGGCACTGCTGCCGCCGTTCATGCAAGCGGCCGTCGATGTTGGCGGGATCTCCCCCAAGCCCAACATCGGTACCGGGAGCGTCAGCGACCGGCGGGGCCGGCGCCGCACAGCTCCTTAGCGCGGCAGAGCCGCAACCAAATGGCCAACCGGATTAC
>JACQGG010000016.1 GCA_016199665.1 Acidobacteriota bacterium
ATTTCTATAACATAGCCGTCTTCCCGCAGCCGCCCTTTGACGTACCAGACTCCATCCCAGCTATAATTATTGACGAGCCCGTTGTTGAGAACCTGTGAATCCCGCTGGCCGCCCGCAGGAGTCGTTGAAAAGTAGTAGCCGGTAGTACCGTCGCCGAAGGTGTCCACCAGTACCCCGAAGTAGTCCTGGTTTGTCCCAAAGTCCCTGGTGATGTCACTAACAATAATCCTCTCGGGATTGCGGTCATGGCAATAAGCGCCGATGTAAAGATTGTCTTTGTCATACAAAATCGTCGTCTCGATCGCCTCTGTGGGAGGCACTCCTTCTATTGGCTCCCTCTGGATAAAATCTCCAACCGGCGGCGCCGCCTTCCAGGCAGGCTCATCCAGAACTCCATCAATGGTAATTTTTTGGGCAGTGTACGTGGCTATCGCCACGCGCCTCTCCTTTACCTGCTGCGCCTGGCTTTCTGTTGCGGCGGGCCCAAGGATCAAGGCAAGCAGCCAGATCCTGGAAAGCCGGGACCTGTTGCATGGGGTCTGATTCAGTCGGAATCTCCCGCTGATCCTCCCTCCGCATGGGAGCGACGGTCGGCCTTGGCCGCGATTCTGGCAGACTGAAGACATAGATTGCGCTGGGACATTCAAATGCAAATCTCAGGCCCGACTCATGATGAGCATATCAAGAAGGTGCCTTGCGACGAGAAAAAGATGTCCCCTGTCAAACGACCAGCTATAGACAAAATCGCCAGACTGAATATTACGATCGCGGAACAGGTTGCAGGCAGCGTGGATCAGGGGTTTGCCCTTGAAGTTCTGCATATTTCTATGGAACGTCTCGCTCAGCCAGTAATGGGTGAAATATCTTGTGCTTGCCGTCTGCGCAACCTCAGTCGTATTCGGTCCCAGCCTGACTTGTCACGAAATGAATCTGCACTTTATCCGCCAACCCAAGTTCCTCGAGAACCTGCCGCAAGTCTGACGCCAGGCCTCCGGCGCTTTCGGCGCTCACTGTGACGCTGAATTCCGCAGTCACCTTGAGATCGGAACCGGATCGCAGCTTTGGAAGAATTTTGGTTCCGAGGCGGTTCCAGACCTCCGGAGGGATCGTACCGGCGATACGCAGGGTTCTTGTTTGGGCGCCCGGAGCAGGACCGGGTCCAGGCTCGGGCGGGGGCTCCGATGGAATAACGGGCCGAGGCAGGGGGCCGGCCTCAGGCGCTGGTTTCGGCAGTACCCCGGCCTTGAGCATTTCCGCCGTAACCTTCCTCAACAGGAACACCCCGGCTTCAAAGGCGACCTCGTCGGGCGCCACGAGTTCCTGAGACCAGACCCGGTCGTAACTCCCGTCGGGCTTGCGACCCGATGCCACACCCAGGTCGCCGCGGCTGACGAACTCGACGATCTTGTTCTTGAGGATTCCGTCCGGATCGACAAGGCGCGTGAGCGAGCCGTTGAGGAAACTCTGCCGCAGGCTCGCAAGCGGCCAGGCGCCCGAGTCCTTCAGCGCCGGTGGCCAGTTGCGCTCGAGGTAGCCGGCGCCGACAGATTCGTTGAGGAGCGCCTCGGACTTGAGCGCGCCGATCACCCGGCCGCACAGGGTCTCGCCGCTGGAGGAATGACCGGCGCCAAGGTCGATCACCTTCAGACCGTCTGTTTCCTGGCCGTCCGCGACGACTGCAAACCGGTAATTGCCCCAGACCTCATCCTTGGCGGTCTCCTCGGAGTCTCTGACCTTGGCCTGAAGCTCCGCCCGGTCGCTCCTGTCGAACTCGCCGCCGAGGGTTCCCTCATTGATTTCTTTGGCCACCCTCTTCCACGCCAGCCAGAGCTCGATCTTCTCGCGCAGATCACGGCCCGGCTTCTTGAGGCACCAGACGAGCGCACCTGGATAAAGCCGCGGGGACTTGCCGCGCTGGCGCGTCCACTCAGACATCTTGTGGCGCAGGCTTCCAGCCTGCGAACACAGGCAAGATGCCTGTGCCACAAGGCTAGAGCCTGATCTTTGACGTGGTTCGCCGTTTTGCTCAAACCCTCGGCATCCGTTTACCGGAATGGGAGGGACGGATTATTGAAACGACCAAAGGAGTAGTCCGGCTTCTTTCTGTTTCCGAGCGGCACTCCCGTTCACCTCAATGCGGTTACCGGAAGTGTCGTAAACTCACCTGGATTGGATCCAAGCTGGATGGCCGTGCCCACAACGTTACCCCCTTCGGCTGTCACGGTAAGAGTCCCTTCAAATTCGGCGGTATCCGCACCTGGAAAGAGCTCCTGAATGAACCGGGCAGTGTGACCATTCGCCTTTAATTGCAGGGTGGCCTGGCCGCCGGGAACCGTTTCCGCATTTGACCTTCGGAGCGTCAAGGTCACTCTCACGGCCGCGCCGTCAGAGGCTATTGCCACGCCGGTACTGAGCTTGCGGGCAACACTTCTTGTCGCTGGAATAATAAATCCCCGAGTTGGAATGCCCGCGCCCACGCCTGCAATCCCAAGACCGGGGAAGGCAAACCGCAACACCCCTCCGATGGCGCTGTCTGTGCTGGTCCTTGCCGATCCAGACACGAGACTTCCCTGACCGTCCGTACTGAAAATAAAACCGCCAGTGGGCTGGATGTCAAAAGAGACCCGGTCCACCGGGGACTGTCCGCCCACTGACACAGCCAGCCGGCTCCCCTCCTCGTCAAAGAAACTCAGTTCCCCGCGGGTGGTCGAGGCTGCAGGGTTGGTTAAAAAGAAGGAGGAAGTGAAGGTCGAGCCGTCGCCAAAATGGGCAAAGAACAGTTCCCTGGCCGTCGGCGCCGGATCAACTGGAACCACAGGTAAAGTCGTAAACTCTCCGGCGGACGCGCCGAGCTGAATGGCGGTCGCAGCGACCTTGCCGCCGGCCGTCCTGACGGTGACGACTAACGTACCCTGGAAGCGGGCCGTATCGGCAGCGGGAAACAGCTCGTCGATGAACTTAGCCATGTGCCCGCTGGCGGCCAGAGTCGCCGTGGCAGATCCTCCACCGATTTCACGCCCGTCAAGTCCTCGCAGCGAAAGAAACAGCTCCACGATGGCGTCGAGCGTGTTGGAGATAGCAATGCCGGTATTCAATCTTCTGGCCAGATCGCGGACTGCCGGCGTCATAAGAGCGGTTAGCGGGGCGCTCTCGCCCACTCCGGCAATACCGAGGCCGGGCGCAGAAAACCTCACGACCCCCGCAACTGGGATATTGCTGGCGACGCGAGCCGACCCGGTAACCAGATTGCCGATGCCGTCGGTTCGAAACGTCGCGCTGCCAAGCGGAGGGATTGAAAATGAAAGAATGTTGACCGGAACCTTTGCGGCGAGCGACACGGCAAGTGGCTGCCCGCGATCGCTAAAAAAGCTCAGCAGACCCTGGGCGCTGCCGGTCTGTGAAGGATTGGTTAAGACGATGGAGGAAGCAAAGTTGGCGCCGTTGCCAAATTGAGCAAAATGTGTTTTCTGGTTCAGCGGCGCCGCCGCATAAATCCAGCGAAATGGAGTGTGATCGAAATTCAGATCAGGGTCGAATCGATCCGGCAACAGATCGCCGTCCACATTGTCCGGTGTTGGAGTGATCTCCGGATCGATGCAGTCGACGATGTTGTCTCCGTCGACATCCAAATAGCCGGCCAGGTAATGGAACGGGTGAACTTTCCCCTCGCGCGCCCGGATCAGCGGCTCCACATTTTCTCCAGTCCGCGGATTTACAATGGGGGTTTCGTCATTGAATGTAGTGGGACCGGTGGGGACAAGTTTTTCTGCGCCGACGAGGTACTCAGAGGGCAACTGAGGGAAATTGCGTCTGAGCAGTTCGTTTCCAAACAGTGCAGCAGAGAGCGCTCGTGGGTGGAGAAACAGATAAAAGGTTGCATCTTTTCCGAAGAATAACGGACGAGGATTCAAATTGTAGTCCCCGGCCCGCCCTCCCGGCCAGCGCTGAACCCCAAGGCCGGAAGGCCCCCCGAGGTTATCAATGATTGCCACGGCATCGTATCTTGGGAATCCCAGCTCGCTGCCGGCGGTCGTTGCTCCTCCCTCAAAATCGCTCCTGGGACGCTGGGTGAGTGCCACCGTGAAGGTGAAAGAAAAAACGCTGGTCAATCGACGCACAATCTCCCGCTGCTCAATTCCGAGATTGAATCCCAGGCCTGTCACGATGCGGTCCATCTCGTAAGTGGCGAATAACTCCTGCAAGGCAGCCCTAACTTCTCCGGCGGTAATCCTGCCTTTCACTGAAGCCGGGATGAGCTGATTGTCCAAGAGTCCCTGACGATTCGATGCCGTGTCGATCAAAACGATCAGGACGTCAAAGTGACCATGGGTTCGCCCCATCCAGGGCAACGGCCTGCCGTTTTCAAGAAACATGCCTTCATAATGCTGGCTCTTGAAATAGTAACTTGGAAAACAGGCGGGTCGATACAGCCAGGTGGTGACTCTCCCCTCTTGCTCGGTGCTCCTTTGGAAAGAAACTTCTGAGTCCTTTGTGGCGTCAACACAGGAAGACGTCACAACCGTCGGTGTGAGCATTTGACTGAAGCTCGGGTTGTCAAGTGGAACCGAGCTGAGTGCATCGACGGGTGGATGGGTATTCAAAGGCGCCGCGGCTGTCTGCAGCAGCCCGTCAGACGGAAAGCTCAGAAGACGCGTGTTGCTATCGCCCGATTGAGCCGCCAGCCGCACTGGCAACAAAGAACTCAGGGCGAGCAGCCATAAGACAGCGTTCTTTCTACCCATCATCTTAGCCCTCCTTAAAGGGGCTCGGCTTCGGGCAAGAGATCGATCACTCTGAAGTGAAATGCCGTTTCCGACCGGGAGCACATTCGGTCCCCATCCTGAATGGGGTGGACATTGAAAAGTGATCTGGGCCCTGCAAGATTGCCAGCCGACATTTCCTTTTTGGCGCCACTGGCCGAGAGTATACCTCCATCTGTTTCCAGTTGGGCCCGTTTTTGCTCCTAAGATCGTCCCATCGCTTCCCCAACCGCTCCTCCACCGAGGAGACCGTCGCCTGAAAAGTATTGCATTGCCTCATTGGTTGGAAGAGACTCTTAGGCATACAATCCAATTCACATTTTACTTTCAGGAGGGAGCAGCGCAATGAAGATTAGCCACGTTGCGGTGCAAAAATCACTTCTTGGGCTCACCGCTGAGACGCCGAGGGCGCAGAGGCATGGCTCTCCGCGTATTCTCCGCGATCTCTGCGGCTCTGCGGTGGCGGTCAAACTCATTTTGCACCGCAAAGTAGCTACGACAAAGAGGCGGAATCTGATCTTCGTTCGGATCCTTCGCCCCGGTAACTTTCAGTTTTTGGAAAGGGCGTTGGCGTGATATATTCGAGTGACTACGTAGACTTCCAGGCCATGCGTAGTCAAGGTACGGCTAAAACGATTATGCGAGAGTGCAATGAAACATCCGGCGATTTGCCGGTTTCCTAAATTGAGGAGGAGAAGAATGAAGTCGCGAGCGATTGTTTTTGGCATTGGATGTTTGATGGCAAGCCTGTTTTTGAGGTTCGGTTACGGACAAAAGCCGGGGGAAGTCTTTTCCGAATCGGAGGTGGCGGGGCTGAAGGATTTAGTCGAATGGGAAAAGAAGATCGCCGTGGACCAGGTGGAAGGAGCGCATGTCTACAAGATGCCGCTGATCAGTAAGATCAATATCCGCGACATGGAGTTG
>JACQGG010000115.1 GCA_016199665.1 Acidobacteriota bacterium
CCTCCAGCTTCGCAAATCCCCACCAGCCGCGAAGCGGACAAAGAATGGTAGCCGAGGGCGTGAGCTTGGCGTGAGCCCTCGGTAGGTTAGGTAGATAGTCCTTGCTCGCGACCTTGGCGCCGAGGCACAATTTGTACGTGCGATTGGGTTGGTTGTTCGGTCGGCGTGAAAGCGAAGCCGGGAAGGGGTCGGAGCCGGCTGCGTCAGGCAGCTCAGGCAGCCGGCTCGAGCTCGCATTGGAAGGGATGACCTGAACGGGGTGCGAGCAGGAGGTGCGACAGGTCCTGGAAGGGCTTGCAGGCGTATCCGATGTGAAAGTCAGCTATAAACAGAACAAGGCCCGCCTGGCCTATGACCCGGTAAGAATTGCGCCGCGGCAGATCATTGACGCGATTGCCCGCACCGGCAAGTTCAGCGCTCGGATCTGACTGACGGCACATGGGCGCGACTGGGGCGTCGGCGGCCGCTGTGGGCGCAAAACGGCGCAGAGAAAACGTCTCTTCGAATTCTCTTCAACTCTGCGTAGCAAGTTGGTAACTTCAACATCGACTGGTTTCGGCTCTGGCGGGGCGAATCTCGAATGAAAAAGGACAAGTTGACTTTACTGGGCTCGGCCGCTTCGGCCCTGAGCGCCGCCGTGGGCGGTATTTTGGGCCATGGGTGATGAATTGCGGCACTGGTCTACGCCGCCTTGGGTGGAGGCGCAGGCCTGGTCGCCAGTGTGGCGGCCTTCCAGGAAACGCTGGGACCGTATCGCCCCCATTTCACCGTCGGGGCTCTCCTGTTCCTGGCGCTGGCCCACTACCGCTTTTGGTTCCAACAGGGCGGACAGGGAACGCGCTGGACTCAGATCGTCTTGTGGCTGTCAACCGCGCTGACGATTTACATCGTCTTCGATTTCTTGAGGGGGCACTAGCCCGGATTTCTCTCGGGATCGCAATAAGATCAAACGTTAGCCGGAGATGAATTTCAAGGAGGGGCAGGTGAGCAAACAAAAATTAGGGGTTCTGGCGGGAGTCATTGTTGTCATTGCCGCAGCGTCCGTCTGGGCCGTTCTTAGAATCAGGCAGCAGAATGATCCGATTGCCCGCGATGCCGCGCTGGCAGCCGAGTTACAGGGCAAGAATCCCGTGGAAGTGACCAAGTGGATTTTTGACAACCAGGGATGCGCCGATTGTCACGGTTTTACCCAAATGGGCGCCTTCGGGCTGAACTCAAAGGGCCAGGATCTTATGGAAGGTTTTGAGGGTTGCCCGGCCATGATGGAAGAAGTCCAGCAGACCCTGACGATTCCCGATGCCCAGTGGACGGAGCGGCACAAGAAAATCAGAGGCGATTTTGTCAGCTTCGGCTGCGGCGCCTGTCACCGGATTGGCACGACCTCCGTCGGCGTCACCAAGATGGGAGAGTTGGCAACTGACCTGCTGCATAAAGGGTGTTTGAGCATGTGCTGCCCTCCGCAGAACACGTCGCCTGCGGGCCAGGCCAACTGAGTGTCGGTGAAAAATCCGAGCCGCGCGCGTCAGCAAGCGGACCCGCTGCCGCTTATACATCCCCCAATGGCCCCGAATTGGTCTTCGGTTTGCTTGACAATCTTAACAGCCAAAAAGGAAGATATAAACAGCGGCGTAAGGAACAGGCTGATCTTTACATTCCAGGTGGCGCGATCTGCTTTGCGCGATCTTTGTCCGACGGCACTAGGAATAATTGGGGGGATTCCGACATGTTAATAAAGTTCTACGGCTACGCATTCTTGGCACTGTTCTCATTCGGCGCTTGCACGTACGCTCTGCGGGCGCAAGGGACCACGGCGACCCTGTCCGGGTCGGTCAAGGACGACTCAGGGGCGGTACTGCCCGGCGTCTCGGTGACGATCAAGAATCTGGACACTGGAGTATCCAGAACTTTGATCACTGACGAGCGGGGGCGGTACGAGGCGCGCCAGCTCAGCCCGGGGGCCTACACGGCGCAGGCGGAGCTGTCGGGATTTCAAACCGAGATTCAAAGCGGCATCCGGCTGACAGTGGGCGCGGAAGTGCCTCTTACCTTCACGCTCAAGGTGGGGGAGATCAGCGAGAAGGTCACGGTCACGGCGCAGGCGCCGCTGGTGCAGACGACGACATCCAGCGTGGCTGAACTGGTGGACAGCCAGAAGATTCGGGCGCTTCCTCTCAATGGCCGAAGCTTTGACCAGTTGATCTATTTGCAGCCGGGAGTCAATGTGGCCACCGGGGCGGGAAGCAGCCCCAACCAGGGCCGCGGCGTCAAGTTTTCGGCCAACGGGGCGCGGCTGACTTCCAATTATTTCATGCTGGACGGAACGGAGATCAATGACTCGCAGAACTTCACGCCGGGCGGGTCCGGTGGGCAGCTTTTTGGCGTCGAGTCCATCCTGGAGTTCCAGGTGCTCACCCATAATCAGAGCGCGCAATACGGCCGTTCCATGGGCGGGATCATCAATGCGGTCACCCGCTCGGGCACCAATACGCTCCACGGGAGTGTTTACGAATTCCTGCGCAACTCCGCGCTTGATGCCAAGAACTTCTTTGACAATCCCGCCGATTCCATTCCCCCCTTCAAGCGCAATCAATTCGGCGCGACTTTCGGCGGGCCGATCCGGCGCGACCATCTCTTCTTCTTTTTCAACTATGAGGGATTCCGGGAGCGCCTGGGACTGACCAAGAACGCCCTGGTTCCCGACCAGGCCGCGCGACGAGGGGACATTCCGGGGCGGGCGCACATTGATGTCAATCCCGCCGTCGTTCCTTATCTCAATCTCTATCCGCTCCCCAACGGACCGAGCGTGGGACCGGGGATCGCCCAGTACCGCTTTAGCCAAACCCAGCCGGGCCGGGTAGACTATGGGACAGGCCGGGTGGACTGGATTCCAACGGAAAGGGACTCGTTCTTTGCCCGTTATACGATCGACGACAGCGACAAGCTTCGAATGGAGGCGGTGGATCATATTCTGGGACTCTTCGGCGAGAGCGAGCCCCACAAGAATCAATACGTGACGCTGCAATGGACCCGTACCCTTTCGTCGAAGATCTTGAACGTGGCGCGGTTTGGGTTCAATCGCTCGGTGACGCTGGTGGACCTGGAG
>JACQGG010000122.1 GCA_016199665.1 Acidobacteriota bacterium
ACCCAGCCCCTTTATCGGGGCATTCTCGCCAGTAAGGTAAAAACGTTCTCCAGATTATTTGTGGCTTCCGCTTTTACAGGGCTGGAGCCCAGGTGAGGAATCATAATCCCCAACCGTGGATTCTCACTGAGCCCCGGACTCAATTCAAAGTCTGCGATGGTCTGTTCATTGTACAAGATGCGGGCGGATCTAAGAAAGAATGGATCCTGGCTTCTAACCGCGCGTCCGTCTTTTGCGAGGACGTAACCCGAGAGCATGGGATGGCGAAAAAGCAGGTTCATCTCGACGTTTTGGCCACGCTGTTCAAAGCGCACGCGCAAAACATCCCGCGTCAGGCTGCGGTTCGGCTCCTGCCCGGTTCCACAACCCCCAATACCCACGCGGATGGGTTCAGAAACGCCCAGCCACTTGCCGTGCAGAGAGCATTCAGCGATGGCTTTGATCCGGCTGTTTTTGGCCATCTTGATGGTGGCAACGACCTGGACCAAAGGAACGGCGGGTGAAAAGGTCGCGACGTATTTCAGCGTGACCATGCTGTTTTCATCGAAGAGCACGAGCTTCCGAATATAGTGTCCGGGGTTGCCGAGCAGCGGCACACTAACCCGGACCTGAACTTCATTGGCCACTTCCACCAGCCGTGGCGCTTCAATTCTGGGCGTGTGTTCGCCATCGAAGCGGACCTGCACATCCTGTCGCAGCGCCGAAAGCCGGCGGTCTGCTTGCTCAGGCGGTTCTGTTTTTCCCGGGGATTCTGCAATCACGGGCCCGCCGGCGGCCAGTACCAGCAGGAGGCTGCAACGGATCAAAGAGAATTTCGAGAACACGATCCCCTCTCCTACAGGCTCACGAAGCGGCGCGATTTCTCATTCCAGGCGGCCCAGGCATACCAACCTAAAAGTAACCCCATCAGGCACCCCAGGGCAAGGGGCCAGCCGGTCAGGTCAGGCAGAAAAAAAGCTTGGCCCATCTCAGAAATCAGTTCTGAGCGCTCCAGATACCGGCGCGTGAGCGAAGAGGAAAGCGCGAAAGCCGCTAAGGCAAAGCCAAGCTTGATGTGACCCTCCGCTGCTCTCCACAAAGAGCCGGCCCCGCAGCCTCCTGCAAGAACCATCCCGACTCCAAAAACGCATCCGCCCCATAAGCTGCCCTGCCAGAAGGCGGGAAAGACAAAGGCGTCCAATGAACGCAGCCCCGAACTCTTGAGAATCGAGAAACCAAAGATGCAGAGACCCAAGGATAGAACCAGGGCGCGCGTCATCTCGCTATCGCCCGTCATGAAAGGCTCGCGAAAAGCACGCACGGGACAGAAGCGCGAGCGCTGGAGGATCACTCCCAAGAGCAGGCCGAAAATCAATAGAACCCCTCGCTCCGGATAGCCGACCTGCGTATAGACAACGACAGCGAGGGCGACAGCGCATAAGCCAAAAGCGCCCAACCAGGGCTGCAGACTCCACCCTTCTCGAGGAGCGCTCAGAAACTCACGACCGGACGCTGAAAAGAATCCTCCCAGATATTCCTGTTCCCAGCTCAAGCAGCGCAAGCCGACAAAGGCTCCTGCGAGAAGCCCCGCCAGCATGCTTAAGCCGGCAAGCGACAGGGCGGAGAGCGCGCTGTAAAAGCCTCCAATATTGCATCCCATGGCCAGAACGGCTCCCACCCCCATCAGTGCGCCTCCCACCAGACCATTGCCGAGGTCGAGCCCGGAAGCGATGCGCAAGGCAAATTGCCGGCTGAGGAGCGCCGAAACGACGGCCCCGGAAACCAGACCGGTATTCAGTACCGAGCCGGAATAAAACCAAGCGGGAACTGTTTCTGAAGCGATGGGCCAGCCCAATGCGTAAAAGATCCAGTCTCCCCAATTTCGCAAACCATCCGACGCACTCCAGGGTTTTTCGTAAGCAAAAAGCAAGATATTCACCATGGCCAAAAGCAAGGCTGCCGACCAGACGGAAAGAGGTTTTCGGAAGATCAGCTCAAAAATCTCCTTAGGGACGCCCATGGTGTTTTGGCTGATAGCCCCGCGTCGATCGCTGCTTCTGGTTGATTTGAGGCCAAGCGCGGTCAACGCGGCACAAATATTATTCTAAAGTTGACCTTCCGAAATCCGGTTCCAGGCGCCGGCAGGCCGCCGCCCGTGCTTCCCCCGCAGACTCCGGGTGGTTCCGCCGGAGTGCCGTGGGGTCTACTCCATCGCGGAAACGTGCTCCGGCAGGATCTTGTAGAGAACCCGCACTTCACCGGGGCTTGCATAGGGATATTTGTCAACCCCCAGGTATTTCTTTGCCATCTTGTCGATGTGTTCCGAAGCCTTTTCTTCAGTGATCTCTACGATGCGGCCCCGAATCTGAAAGTAACGATACGGGTTGTCCGGGTCCATGATTGACAGCGCCACACGCGGATCGCGGCGCATGTTTCGATCTTTTTGCCGCCCGCGCGCTGAGTTGACGATCACGCACTTCCCGTCGAAATCGCACCACACTGGTGTGACCTGCGGGCTTCCGTCCCGCATCACGGTGGCCAAACTGCCGAACGCTCGCTTGCTGAACAAGTCCAGATATTTTTCATCGATCTTGTCGGTTGACATGCGGGTTGCCTCCATCGATTTTGAAATGCTGCATGGGTCGTTTTTTCACGGCTTGGAAGCCGCCTCACCCCGTCCATAGGTTAACGGAATAAATCCTCATCTCCGGGTCGGATCATACGCCGTCCTGTGCCTTCCGCGCGAGGATAATTGAAGCCCCGGACAAGAGCCACCGGGATTTGTGCCGTCTTGCCCATGACCAGTTCGGCGGCTGAGGCCAATTCATCGGCGGCGGCGATCAGCGTCGCTTCAAGTCTGCACCCGAACGCGTCGCTGTGCCCGCGATAATCCATGAAAGGATCCATGCCGGATACCCCCAGTGCCACGTTGACCAGTCCTTGCCGCCAGGGACGGCCGAACGTATCGCACACAATTACGGCCAATGGAACCCGAAACTGTCTTTCCAGCGCAACCCGGAGCTCCGCGGCGGAACGATCCGGGTCTTCGGGTAACAGAGTCACACTCCCCGGTGGAACATTTGAGGCATCCACTCCGGCATTTGCGCACACGAAGCCCTGGGCCGTCTCCGCGATGAGTATTCCACGGTCCATCCTGACCAGACGTCTGGATTGGCCAAGAATCACTTCCACAACCGCCGCTTCTTTCCCGTGAGCCTCTGCCCACGATCGCGCCAGCGGAGACGGATCGACCGTCTCCAGGCGTACCAGCCTTCCTTCCGCCTTGGATACGATCTTCTGAGCGACAACGAAGATGTCTTTCTGCTTGACGCCAATTCCGTGGGAGCGCACCGCCGCGGCGATCAATTCATCCAGACGACTGCCGGCCGCTACCTCAGGAAGGCCTGGAATGCCGATAATTTGCAGTTCAGTGGAGCGCATTCAAGTCTTAGCCCGTCTTACGATGCCGATCTGTTCGAGAACCTGAAGGGTCAAAGTTCCATGCCCCCTCTCCAAGAACTCGAACAGGTCGGCGGCCTCGTCCAGATCAAGCGAGATGCGAGTGTTTTCTACTACCGTCAGCGACGCGCCCGCCCGTTCGGCTTCCTGGTGGTGAAGCAAAAAGCTATTTTTTCCGAAACGGGACGGAAAAATGTCCGGCGGTCTTCTCAGCAGCGCATTGGTTCCGGTTCGATCCCGGGAGGGCACAAGCAAAGCCGCGGGCGGGATCGTCCCGGCATGCAGCAAAAGATCTAGATCTTCCGCCTGAACCAGCGGGATGTCTGCAGGGACTCGCAAGACTGCCTGAACTCCCTGTCCGCGCAAGATGGACGACGCCCTGTCGACGGAATCGCTCTCGGAAGTTTGCTGCCGCTCCATCAACACGTCCCAACCTTGAGCGGCGGCGTAGCTTCTCATCCACGGATCGCAAGTCACCACCACGATACGGTCTGCCGCCTTGGATTGGTTGAGAGCCCCGGTCACGTCCTTCAACATCGCGCGAAACAGCTCCCTGCGCTCCGGCCCGGACAGCAGCGGCGCCAGACGCTGTTTGACGTTGGAGAGATCTTTGACCGGCAGGAGTATCGCCTTCATACCGATTCTAGGAGCTGGCGCGCCAGCTCTACTTTGTCTTCCAGCGTGTTCATCAGCGTGTTCGCGGCGACCGCTTTCATTCCCAGCGCTTCGATATCCTCAATCAGATTGAAATCCTGGCGGTCCAGGACAAATACGTCCAAGAAATCACAGTACAGGTCCGCCACGGCCCGGGCCGAGACGGGGTGGCCCATCTGTCGCAGCATGTTTGCCGTGGGTCCCTTGAGTGCTCTTCCCGCCACTATGGGGCTCACGGCGATGACGCGTGCGGCCGTCTGTCTCAGGAAATGCCGGATGCCTGGAACTGCAAGAATCGGACCGATGCTGATAAAAGGATTGCTCGGGCAGATCACGACCGCTTCGGCCGCCATAATAAGTTCTTCGATCCCAGGCGAAGGCTGAGCGGCGCCCATGTTTGAATAGCGGAAAGCCCGCACTACCGGCCGGCATCTCTCACGCACGAAGTATTCCTGCAGATGCAGCACTGCGTCGTCCGTCACAACTTCGGTTGGCGTATACGCGTCGGTCATCGGAATCAGCCGGGGAGTGACCGACAAGGCTCTGCATATGCGCTGTGTCACCTCCGAAAGTGAGAGGCCCTGTCTGAGTAGCTGGCTGCGCCACAGGTGAGTTGCCAAATCCCGGTCTCCCAACCTGAACCACGTCTCAGCGCCATAGTCTGCGAGAGTGGTCAGACAATTGAAGGTGTCGCCGTGGATCCCCCATCCTGTCTGTGGATTGACCCTGCCCGACAGCGTGTAAGCAACCGTATCCAGGTCAGGGCAGATGCGCAGGCCGAACAATTCAATGTCATCGCCGGTATTGACGATTACTGCAAGTTTTTCCGATGGAACAACGTGGGCCAATCCCAATACAAGTTTGGCGGCTCCAGTTCCTCCAGCAAGCGTCACAATCATCGTTGTCTGCAAGGAGCGATCGGTGCGATTTACTGTTTGGCAACGCATTCTGGCAGGCGACTCAGGAACGAGTCCTCAAACTTAGACTGCCGGTTTCCCCAGACGCTGCGCTGATTGTTATTCCGAGGCTCTGAACAAGAGTGCAGATTATATAGTATGTTCTGCCTCAAATCCGAGCGGCTTTGTGCGTCCGCGCCCAAGAGTTGATATAATTTGCCGGCGTTGAGGTCTCCAAAATGCGCGCCGCGGAATTCTGGAGGACCGTAGTGGCAGATGGCTCGGCTGCCCTGGAAAAGCTTCTCGCGTCACTGGAACAGAATGCTTGAGGCCTATCCTGAACTCCGGTCCAAAGTGCCTCCCGAGCTCCTCTCTCGCCTGTTTTGATTTGGACTTTCCGATTAGCATAAAATTAGGACTGAGAAGACCGGAGGAGGGAGACATGACGATGAGGAAACTACCGGAGTTTGCGCGCGCGGCAGCCGGCTTGGCTGTATTCATGGCGGCCTTCTGGGGCGAAGGAAGCGCCCGCCAGCTCAGCGGTGAAACAGTGCGCATCGACCGCGACGACCTCGGCGGAGTTGTCACCGGCCCGAAGGGGCCGGAAGCGGGGGTCTGGGTGATCGCGGAGACGACCGACCTTCCCACCCGATTCGTCAGGATCGTTGTCAGCGACGATCAGGGGCGCTACGTCGTGCCGGATCTTCCCAAGGCGAACTACCGTGTGTGGGTGCGCGGTTACGGACTGGTCGATTCGCCGAAAGTGCAGGCAACGCCAGGCAGGATTTTGAATCTCAACGCGATCGCGGCGGCAAGCCCGCGGGTGGCCGCCGAGTACTACCCGGCCGGCTACTGGCTTTCGTTGATGCGCGTGCCGGACAAGAGTGAGTTTCCCGGCACAGGGCCGTCCGGCAACGGCATTTCTTCGAACATGAAGAGTCAGGCCGAGTGGATTCGGAACACCAAGTCCGGAGGCTGCCTGGCCTGCCATCAGCTCGGCGGCAAGGCGACTCGGGAGTTGCCGGCCGGGGTTGGCATCTTCGATTCGTCGTCGGCGGCCTGGGAGCGCAGGATCCTGTCGGGACAAGCCGGCGGCAACATGCTTGGCGGCCTTAACCAGCTTGGCAAGGAACGGGCGCTGGCAATGTTTGCCGACTGGACCGACCGGGTCGCCGCCGGCGAGCTGCCGCCGGCGCCGCCGAGGCCCCAGGGACTGGAGCGAAACATGGTCATCACCGAGTGGGACTGGGCCGACCCGAAGGCATACCTTCATGACGAAGTCTCCACCGACCGGCGCAATCCCACGCTCAATGCCAACGGGCTCATCTACGGCTCGCTGGAGCTCAGCGCCGATTACCTGCCCGTCCTGGACCCGGTACGCCACACCGTAAGAAAAGTGGAGTTGACGGTCCGCGATCCAAACACGCCGCCCGCGGCGGCGCCCGGCATGCCGCAGCCTTCGCCGTACTGGGGCGATGAAGTCATCTGGACCAGCAAGAACAACGTGCATAATCCGATGTTTGATGATAAAGGCCGGTTGTGGCTCACTTCTGCCGTGCGCCCGCCTGAGAATCCGGACTTCTGCAAGGAGGGATCGAGCCACCCGTCGGCGAAGCTGTTCCCGATTCAGAGAGCCAACCGGCACCTGGCCGTATACGATCCGAACAGCAAGAAGCTCACGCATATCAGCACCTGCTTTGGGACCCACCACTTGATGTTCGCCGAGGACGCCAACCAGACACTCTGGACGAGCGGCGGAGGCCAGGTCGTCGGCTGGCTGAACACGAAGACGTTCGACCAGACGGGCGACGAGGTGAAGTCGCAGGGGTGGACCGCGCTCATCATCGACACCAACGGCAACGGAAAGCGGGATGCTTATGTGGAGCCCAACCAGCCGCTGGATCCAACAAAGGACAAACGCTTTGGCGCCGCTTTCTATTCCGTCGCTCCCGCCCCGGACGGTTCGATCTGGGGATCGGTGCTCGGTTTCCCCGGCGCTGCCGTCCGGCTGAATCCGGGACCGAACCCGCCGGAGACCGCGCTGGCCGAAGTGTACGAGCCGCCATTCAACAACCCGAAGGCGCCCGTTGAAGGGTTCTCACCCCGTGGA
>JACQGG010000119.1 GCA_016199665.1 Acidobacteriota bacterium
CGGACGAGGAACTCGTCGAAGCGATTCTTGGCATGGGGACAACGGGCGTTGACGTGCGCACGATTGCCCGGCAAGTAACTGGTCTGATCCGCGAGCACAAGGCCGGATTGACGCTCGATCACTTGCAGGCCGTTCCCGGCATGGGACTCGCCAAAGCCGCTCAAATCCTGTCGGCCTTTGAGCTCGCGCGTCGCCACCTGCTCAAGGATACGGTCAAGATCACCGTTGCCAATGATGTCCTGCCGCTCGTGGCCGACATCGCAGGCAAACACCAGGAGTATTTCGTCTGCATCTCGTTGAACGGAGCAAACGAGGTGATCGAAAAGCGCGTGGTCACAATTGGATTGCTCGACAAAAGTCCCGTGCATCCGCGTGAAGTATTTGCCGACGTTATCGCCGACCGAGCCGCCGCCGTGATCTTCGCGCACAACCATCCTTCGGGCGAACTTCAGCCCAGCGAAGCCGATCTCCGCATGCACGAGCAATTGACTGAAGCCGGAAAGATTCTCGGACTTCGTGTCCTGGACCATGTGATCGTGACGCGGAAGGGCCACTTCAGTTTTCAGGAAGCCGGTTTGATCCGATGACGACACGCTCTGAACAGAAAATCAAAGGACAGCTAACGCGCGTATTCGGCCGACGCGCGAGAAACGCCTGGCTCGCGCGAGGCGTCGGCGCGCGCGCGGCTGATGCGCGAGCCGTCCTTCCACTGCATGCCGGCCGCCCTCAATCGCTATCGCAGATACCCTTCAATCCAAAAATCAGCGCCGACGCGGGTGACCGTCACCTCTGTGACAGGAATGGCCGGATCAAATCCCGCTCCGCCGATCACACCGGTCGTGGCGCGGCCTCCAATCAGCCGGGGGGCATAGATCAACAGGATCTTGTCCACAATTCCGGCCTGCAGGGCCGCAGCATTCGTCTCGCCGCCGCCTTCGATAAGCAGGTGATACATTCCTTCGAACGCCATGCGCTTCAAGACCGCCTTCCAGGTGGCGGCGTTGCCTTGCCCGGGTTGCATCAGGGAAACGTGCGGCGGCAGCGCCCCGTGCAAAGCCGGACGGACCCACCAGATCGGAGAAGGGTCAGCAAACATCCGGCGATCCGGAGCGATCCGGCCATGAGGATCCAGAACAATGCGCACCAGCGGCCGGCGCCGCGGTTCCGGACCGCGGTAGGTCAGCAGCGGATCATCCGCAAGCACCGTACCGGCTCCCACGCAGATGGCATCGGCCTGGAGGCGAAGCCCTTCGGTGCGGGCGGCGCTCTCCGGCCCGCTGAAGAATTCCCTGCTCTGCACCCGGGGACCGGCGATCTTGCCATCCAGGCTCAGCGCCGACTTCAGGGTTGCAAACGGGTCTCCGGATGTCACAAATTTGCTGAAACCTTCGTTGAGAACCCCGGCTTCCTTCTCCAGTAAGCCGACATCCACCTGGACGCCGGCCTCCCTCAGCCGCTGGAATCCGCGGCCGGAAACGAGCGGATGCGGATCCTGCATGGCCGCAACCACTCGCGCAATCTTCCTCGCAATCAGGTAATCGCAGCAGGGGCCGGTTCTCCCCTGGTGGGCGCAAGGCTCCAGATTCAGATACAGAGCCGCCCCTGCTGCGGCGGCGTCGCCCGCCTGCTCACACGCGAGCACTTCGGCGTGCTTGAGCCCCTGGTACTGATGGAATCCTTCGCCCACGATGCGGCCCTGTTTGACCAGCACCGCTCCCACTGCAGGGTTGGGCGATACTTTCCCCAGGCCCCGGCGCGCCAGCAGCAGCGCCCGCTCCATGAATTCGAGATCCGTCATGGAGTGCGCGCTTCCCCGGCGGCGCCGTCTTCGGGCTTCTGAACGCGCAGCGAATGGATGCGGCGGCGATCCGCGTTGAGGATCTCGATTTTCAATCCCAGAAGTTCCAGCCTTTCCCCCGCCTGGGGCACGCGGCCCAGGTGGTTGACCAACCACCCCGAGATGGTGGCAAAATCCGTTTTTTCGATATCCAGATCGAGCAGCTCTTTCAGCTCCGAGATGCCGGCGTCGCCCCGCAGCACATATCGCTGGAGCCCTTCGCAGATGATGTCAACACGCCCCTGTTCCTCTTTGTCGCGCACCTCTCCCACAATCTCCTCCACCAGATCTTCAATGGTCACCAGGCCCGATGTTTCTCCATACTCGTTGACCACGATCGCCATATAGTCGCCGGTTAGCTGCAGCTCCTTGAGCAGTTCGCGAACTCGCTTGGACTCGGGCGTAAACGTCACCGACGCGATCAATCCCCGAATCGAGCTTCCGGCCGTCTGGGAAGTGTACTCGGCCAGCAGCGGGCGCACCGAGACAACTCCAATGATCTGTTCCGGCGTTTCTGAATAGACGGGAATTCGAGAATGCTTGCAGGTCACCATCAGCGTTTTCAGCTCTTCCAGAGTTGCCTGCTGGGAAATCGCGTTCATTTCGGTTCGTGGCGTCATGACTTCGCGCACCCGCGTGTCCCCAAACTCCACAACCGACTGGATCATTTCGCTGTCGTGTTCCTCAAGAATGCCTTCCTCCTCCCCTACCTCCAAAAATGCCTGGATTTCCTCGTCGGAGGGCTCTTCCTCCTCTGACTTTTCCTCCAGCGAAGCCTTGCTGCGCAGCGTGAGGAAAGCGAGCACCGGCCAGCCGACCCACCGCAACACGGTAAAAACCGGCTCAAAGACGGGAAGCACAAAGAGAAACACCTTCTCGGGACTGCTCCAGACAATCAGTTTGGGAACGAGCTGGCGCAGCAGCAGCACGCAAAAACTGAGAGCCAGAAAAGCGGTCAGCACGGGGTGACTGTCGCTGCGCTGGAACGTGAGATAGGTTCCCAGAACCGCCAGGCCCATCTGGGTAAGCTGAATGGAGAACTGCAGGGGAATCAACACCGCGCTGCGGTCCCGGACAATTTGCTCCAGCAGCGTTGACGGCTTCTCCGCCTTTTCCAGAATCACCCGGAGTTCGAAGCGGCTCAAGTGTGTGATTGAATTTTCTACCAGCGACAAGACCAGCAGCAGCAGCGCCAGCACGATCACCGGAGCGAGCAGCGCCGTCATCGCAGCCCCAAGGTGCGACGCAGTTTCAGCTCCAGGCGGCGCATCTCTCCCTGATCGGAAACGTGGTCGTAGCCCATCAAATGGAGCATTCCATGAAGCACCAGAACTTTCAGCTCGCGGGCAAGGCAGCGGGCATTCTGCGCCGCCACCGCGGGACAAATCGCTATATCGCCCAGGTAGCGCGGGGAGGCGCGAAGTGTCTTGCCCGGAAGAGCGGGGTCACCGTTGCCAAACGACAGAACATCGGTGGCGCCGTTTTTTCCCCGGAACGCCGCATTCAACTTGGTCATCCTGTCAACTCCCACAAACAGCAGCGTCAGTTCCCGGCCCGACAGACCCGCCGCTTCGGCCGCGGCAGAAGCAAATTGCTTCAGCCCCGACGGAGACAGCCGGTAGCCGCGCTGCCTATTGAATACGTTGATTTGATTCGAGGCGCGGATCTTCTTTTTCAAGCTTGTTGAAATCGAAGCCGGGATAGTCAATTCGGCGATGCTGCATTCCCATGATCACCCGCACGAATGCCTGCGCAATCAGATCGACGTCCTTCATGGTAATGTCACATTCGTCAAATTGGCCGTCACTGAAATTGTTGTAGGCAATGTGCTTGATCATACCGATGATCTGATTGGGGGTCGGGTCGGAAAGCGTGCGGGATGCCGCTTCCACCGTGTCGGCGAGCATCAGGATGGCGGCCTCTCGGCTTTGCGGTTTTGGCCCGGAGTACCGAAAGGAGTTCTCATCGACAACCTGGTGCTTCCCTTCGGCGGAGTCTCTGGCCTTCTGATAGAAGTATGTCATCACCTTGGTGCCGTGATGCTGTGGAATCAAGTCCTTGATCTTACGCGGTAACTTGATCTGTTCGGCCAGTTCCAGGCCGTCGCGCACGTGGCTTGCCAGGATCAGGCTGCTCATGGTGGGTGTAAGGTCGTCGTGTTTGTTGGCGGCGAACATCTGGTTTTCAACATAGTACGCGGGCTTCTTGATCTTCCCGATGTCATGGTAGTAGGCGCCTACCCGCACCAGCAGGGAATTGGCGCCGATTGCTTCCGCGGCGGCCTCCGCCAGCGTCCCCACCATGATGCTGTGATGGTAGGTTCCGGGCGCTTCGACTGCCAGCCGCCGGAGGATGGGAATGTTCAGGTTCGACAATTCCAGCAGCCGGATGTCTGTGGTGATTTCAAAAAGGTTTTCCAGCGGAGGCAACAACCCGCCGGCGAGCATGGCCGCCAGCATGCCGCTCAGCAATCCGCATAGCGACTGAATCATCGCGGCGTCCCATGAAAAGGGCGCGCGGATCAGATTCAAAGCAACAACCGTGCCCGCGCTGGTCAGACTCAGCACCAGGCCGCACGCGGTAATGGCGGCACGTTCCCGGTACTGATGGAGCGCAAAGACGGCGGCCAGACCCCCCAGCAGCGTATACACCATCATGCCGTAATCGCGCACAAACAATCCAGCCAGACAGGTCAGCATCATGGCAAAAACGACGGCTGCACTGGCGTCCGCCAGCAGCACCACCAGGATGCAGCCGAATCCCAGAGGGGCTGCGTAATAATAAATATCCGGTTGACTCAGACTTTCCACATGCAGGCTTCCCGCCACCAGTGAGCCCAGGCCGACGAAACCGCGAAACACCAGCAGTGTCGCCGCCAGAACCAGCGTGATTAGAACGAAATGGTTTTCGACCCTCACCGGCCGCGCTTGGAAGTAAACCAGAAAGCGCCAGAGCATGAGCAGCAAGAAGCAGGTGAGAGCAAACGCGCCCGCCAGGGGCGCCGCCGTCTTGCGCCGGTCCAGGACCCGGCGCAGGCTCTCCAGTTGGACCAGCTCGGTCGCGGTGATCTCGTCGCCTTCGCGAACGATGGTCTTTCCTTTCTTGATCTGCAGGATGACCGCGTCCACGTTGAGCGCCGCCTCGCCGCGCCGGAGATTGGTCTCGACGCTGTTGGAGGCGATGTTGGGCGTTATCAAGCCATCCAGGTAAGCTACCGCAATGCGCCGCTCGGATTCTGAAAGCGCATAGGACTCCCATTCCTTTTGATGCAGGAAGGCCTTGGCCTGGCGCAAGTCGCGAATGGAGTCAATCTCGCGCACCGTGCGGTCTTCTTGCGATCCAGTGTCGCGCAGAACAATTCCGCGGGGCCGGAAACGAACAATGGAATCACGGCCGGCGACCACGCCCGGACGCATGACGCTTTGCAGCATGTCCACCATTTGGTTTTCCAACCCCCGGTTCCATCCATGGCGGACAAGAAGACCGGCCATTTCCCTGGGAACGGTTTTTCCCAATTTGCTTTCAAGCTGCAAATGCACGCGCGAGAGCAGCGGGTCATTCGCGTCCAATCGCCGGCGCCCCGCGTTTTCATCCAGAGGCAACAGACTCCGCCCCTGGGCAAAAAGATTCCGGATCTCTGTTTCCAGCGCCGCGTTGGTGTTGCTGTCCAAATCGAACACCGGCAGGACTGCTTCGGCGGCGGCGGCTCTCTTCCTGTCAGTCGCCGTCTCATCCGGAATGGTCATCTCCACCGGCGCCTTGACGGCAGCGACCGCAATATCCCCGGTCTGGTAATGAGGAACGGGCCGTAATTCCAGGTCGACCGTAAGCAGCGTCAACCCGGCCGCAATGGCCACGCCCCAGACGGTCTGCCTGGCTGACAACGGACCCACCCAGCGTGATTTCAGGTTCTCCAACCGGCGTCTCCACTTGCCGCCGGGAGGTGCCTCAGGAGATTTGTGGTCACTCATAGCGAAACGGTTCGCCGAGAGTTCGGGAGCAGGAGGTCGGGTATAGAGAGCGTCTCGGAACTTTTACCAGATTCACTCATCGAATCTCTTAAACATGATACACCCGTTGGTGCCGCCAAACCCGAATGAATTGGACATGGCGTAGGTGATGGAGAGTTTCCGGGCCTGGTTTGGCACATAATCCAGATCACACTCCGGGTCCGGGTTTTCGTAATTGATCGTGGGCGGGGCGATCTGATCGCGGATGGCAAGCACCGTGAAACCGGCTTCCAGACCCCCGGCGGCGCCCAGAAGATGTCCCGTCATTGATTTAGTGGAACTCACCGCCAGCCGGGAGGCGTGTTGGCCAAAAACACGCCGGATTGCCCCGGATTCGATCTTGTCATTGAAGGGCGTCGAAGTGCCGTGCGCATTGATGTACTGCACCTGCTCCGGACTCACGCCCGCATCTCTCAGCGTGTTTCGCATCACCCGTGTTGCCCCGTCCCCATCCTCTGAAGGCGTAGTAATGTGGTATGCGTCCGCCGACATCCCGTAACCGACAAACTCTGCCAGAATACGGGCGTCGCGGCGGCGCGCAAATTCCAGCTCTTCCAGTATCAGGATTCCGGCGCCCTCACCCAGCACAAATCCATCGCGATCCCGGTCAAACGGTCTGCTGGCCCGCTCCGGCTCGTCGTTTCGCGTGGACAGAGCCCGCATGGCTGCAAATCCCCCCACTCCCATGGGCGTGATGGCCGCTTCGCTCCCCCCGGCGATCATGGCGTCGGCATCACCGTAAGTGATGATCCGGAACGCATCGCCCAGAGCGTGCGTGCTGGTCGTGCAGGCGGTACACGGGGCCAGATTAGGGCCTTTGGCGCCAAATAGGATGGAAATCTGCCCTGAAGCCAGATTGACGATGCTGGAGGGGATGAAAAAAGGGCTGAGCCGTCTGGAGCCCTTGTCCAGGAGTATTGCGTGTTCTCTTTCAATGGTAGAGAACCCCCCAATCCCGGATCCGATGTCTACGCCCACGCGTTCCCGTATCTCGTCTGTGATTTTCAGGCCGGCGTCCTGCACCGCGAACTCGGAGGCGGCAACGGCAAAGTGGATAAACAAGTCCATCTTCCTCGCCTCTTTCTTGTCTATGTACTGCAGGATGTCAAAATTCCTGACCTCCCCCGCAATCCGGGTACTGAAGTCTCCTGGCTCGAACCGGGTGATGGGACCAATGCCACTCCTGCCGGCAAGAATATTTTTCCACGTTTCTTGCGTCCCCACCCCCACCGCGCTGACCAGCCCGATGCCGGTGACTACAACTCGCCTCTTAGAGTTCAATCGAAATCCTCAGGAGATATGCTCCTTGATGTAATCAACGGCATCCTGCACGGTGGCGATCTTTTCGGCGTCCTCATCGGGAATCTCGATATCGAAGTCCTCTTCGAACTTCATGACCAGTTCAACCGTATCCAGCGAGTCCGCCCCCAGATCGTCCACGAACGAGGCAGACGAGGTGACTTCGGCTTCGCTCACTTGCAACTGGTCCATGATGATCGTTTTGACTCTCTCTTCGACACTTGCCATACAAGCCTCCACTGGTTAACTGCTCTCATCTCAATTCAAAAGCGAGATATTCTAAATTGGAACATGGGGTACTTCAAGCACCCATATGCATACCCCCATTAATCTGCCCGGATTATCGCGATTCTGCCTTTCATCCGCCCGCCGATCGCGCCGCCAGCAGAGATTCCAGGGAAGCAACATCTTCCACGCTGGCCGTCTTTGCCCGCCGGGCGATTCGCCGGACCAAGCCGCTCAAGATCTTACCCGGACCTACCTCGACAAATTCGCTGATCCCCAGTTCAACCATCAGCTCGATGCTCTGCAGCCATTTCACCGGCCGCGAGACCTGGCGAATCAGACAGTCGCGGGCCTCCTCGCCCGATTTAACCGCACGCGCATCGACGTTGCACACCAGGGGCGTTCCCAGATCCCGGAAAGGCACTTGCCGCAGTAACTCCGCCAGTCTCTTCTCGGCGGGCTCCATCAAGGGGCAATGAAAGGGAGCGCTCACTTGAAGCGGAATCGCCTTCAAAGCTCCACGTTCCAACGCGATTTGCGATGCCTGTTCCACCCCCTGCCGGTGGCCCGCAATCACTGTCTGCCCCGGGCTGTTGAAATTTGCGGGCGCCACGATGAAATTCCGAACCGATGCACAAATGGCGGCTACTTCTGATTCGGGGAGGCCAAGGATGGCAGCCATGCTGCCGGCGCCCACCGGCGCCGCCTCCTGCATCCACTCGCCCCGTTTGCGGGTAATGCGCAAGGCGTCGGCAAAATCGAGAGCCTGTGCCGCCACCAAAGCGGAGTACTCGCCCAGGCTGTGGCCGGCGACCAGGGCCGGCCGCACGCCACTTGCTTGAAGCACACGGAGGGTCGCGACGCTGCAGGTCAGAAGCGCCGGCTGCGTGTTGGCTGTCAAGTTGAGCTCCCCGGCCGGACCTTCAAAGCAGAGCCGGCTCAAGCTCAACCCCAGGATCTCATCTGCCTGTGCAAAAGTCTCGCTCGCCTCAGGGAAGCGTTCGGCCAGACCCTTCCCCATTCCGACGGTCTGGGAGCCCTGACCCGGGAAAATAAACGCAGTCGAATTCATCCTGTGCTCTTCCCTGACCCAAGTCGGCATCGCCGCGCCGATCGGCGCCGCGCACGCGGCATCCGTTAGGGCGCCAGGACGCTTCGCCTGCGTTGTCCCGTTGAAAAGAATAGGGTTACGGACCTGAGGAAAACGAGGAAATTTCCTTCTCGATCCGCTCGTTGACCTTCATATCACAAAATTCTCCTGCCACGCGCACCGCGTTCTTAATGGCGTTGCTGTTAGAACTCCCGTGGCAGATGATGCTGACGCCTTTCACACCCAGCAACAGCGCGCCGCCATATTCGGAATAGTCCAGTTTGCGCTTGAGGGAGCGAAACGACTGCTGCGTCAGCAGCGCGCCCACCTTGGAGGTCCAGTTGCGGGACAATTCCTCCTTCAACAGCACCAGCAGGGCTTCAATCAGGCCTTCACTGATCTTCAGCGCGACATTCCCGGTGAAACCGTCGCACACGATCACATCCGTCTTCCCATCGTAGACATCGCGCCCCTCGACATTGCCCACGAAGTGCAAGCCGGAACCGGAAAGCATCTTGTACACTTCCCGCGTTAACTCATTTCCTTTGCTTTCCTCTTCGCCGATGGACATCAAGCCGACGCTCGGTTTTGTCTTGCGCAAAATGCTCCGGCTGTAAATGTGTCCCATGATGGCAAACTGGACCATTTGATGCGGTTTGCAGTCCACGTTGGCACCCACATCAATCAACACACAGGCCCCGTTCTTAGTCGGCAGAACGGCAGCCAGAGCCGGACGGTCCACCCCTTCCAGCGTGCCCAGCACCAGCTTGCTGATGGCCATGACGGCTCCCGTGTTTCCGGCGCTCACCACTCCCTGTGCATGGCCTTCGCGAACCAGACGGCACGCCACGTGAATGGAACTGTCTCTTTTCTTGCGAGCTGCAGTAGCGGCAGGCTCATTCATGCTGATGACTTCATTGGCGTGCACGACGGTGATGGGAAGATCCCCGCCGCCGTGCTGCTTCAGTACCTTGCGGATCAGCTCTTCACGGCCCACCAGAATGGCGTGAAGCGAAAGCTCCCGGACCGCCTGCACCACTCCTTCTACCTCGCTGTAGGGAGCATTGTCGCTTCCCATCGCATCTACAACAATGCAGTTCATCGGGAGGGATGGCTTAGAGGCATTGGGAGAGACCGGCGCGCCGCTTCCGGCCCCCGAATCACCCTGCTTCAACCTCAATCACCTGCCGCCTATTGTAAAATCCGCAATGAGGGCAGGCCCGATGAGGCAGGATGCGCTCGTGGCACTGGGGACAGATGGAGAGTGAAACTGGCCTCAGGGCGTCATGAGCGCGACGTCTTGAAGTCCGGGATTTGGAATGTCGTCTCTTGGGATTTGGCATTCAAGCTCCTTACTTTTTCACTCGGCCGCGCAGTTGCAAAAGCGCGGCCCAACGAGGATCATGGGTCTCCCCGGCGCAGGCGCAGGGACCTGCGTTCAGGTCGGCTCCACACCTGGAACACCAACCCCGACAATCCGGAGAACAGACAGGTTTCATGGGAATTTCCAGCACAATCTGCTCGATGATCACCGAGTTCAAATCAATCTTTGACTCGCTGAACAGTCCGACACCAAGGTCTTCGTAGCTCAGTGCGACTTCCTCACCAAAACTCATGGCCTCATTGGGCACGTAGGTCAGATCGAAGGATTTCTCGATTCCCTTCTCAAAATCCTTCAGGCAGCGGCAACAGACCAAATCCAGGCACGTCATGAGGACGCCCTGGATGCGAACGTCCTGGGCAGTGACCGCAGTCACAGAACCGACCCAATGAACCGGCTTGCGAAGCGTGTATAAGCGGTTCCTCAGCGCAATTTCTTCCGGCCTGAACGTTTGATCGAGAACGAGCGGTTCCTTTCGTTCCCGCAGCTCTTGGACATCAATGATCATGACACCGCTTAGGGCCTTGATTATAAGGCAAAACAGCCTCCCGCGAAAGCTAAAGTGGATGTGGGGAGGTGGGGAGGTGCGCCGAGCAAGACAAAGGAGGCAGGATTTGCCAACGATTAGCCAGCTCGTTCGCAAGGGCCGGCGAACGGCGAA
>JACQGG010000123.1 GCA_016199665.1 Acidobacteriota bacterium
ATCTGTGAACGAGTCTTCGGGTTCAAGAAGTTTCCTTCAGGTGCGAATCACCGCCGATTGGCTGTTCTGATGCGCGGCCTGCGACACTCACTCAAAATGATACAGCATCCAGTAAACAATGACACCGGTCGCGGAAACGTAGATCCAGAGAGGCAGGGTCCAGCGCGCAATGCGTTTATGGCCGGAGAATTCGGCCCGGAGCGCTCGCTGGGCGGTCATGATGACCAGCGGCACGATTGCAGCGGCCAGAAGGGTGTGGCTGAACAGGATAGCCAGATAGACGGTCCGGATGCCCCCGGTCCCCGCAAAATGCTTCGAACCGACCTGGAAGTGGTAGGTCAGGTACGAAATCAGGAACAGCGCGGAGCTGAACAAAGCCGCCAGCATGAAGCGCCGATGCGCGACAACCCGGCCGCGGCGAATGCAGGCATAACCAGTCAGCAGCAGCAGGGCGGTGGTTCCATTGAGAACTGCGTTAAGGGTCGGGAGAGAGTGAAGCGGCATGGAGGGCTAACCCGGACGACTCAAAACGACGCACTGACAACGGACAACTGACAACAACTGACAACGGACAACGGACAAAAACTGACGCAGGCGCGAAGTCTCGCGCGGAATTGTCAGGCGGCCGGCGCCGGAACGCCTCACGGCCTATCGATCACCATCAACGCCAGGAGCAAGGGCAAATAAAGAACCGATGCTTTCAACAGGCGGCGCGCGTCCTCGGTGCTCCGCGACTCGGCAACCTTGAAGCCGAAATACAGAAAAAGAAGGCCCAGTGCGATGGCGCCGAAGAGGTAAGCCTGTCCAGCCATGCCCAGGAGCGACGGAAGCAGGCTGATCGGAATCAGCGCCGTCGTGTAAACAAGAATCTGCCGGCCGGTGATGAAACCCTGTCTGTCTTCCAGCGGCAGCATGCGAAAGCCGGCCTTCTGGTAGTCATCCCGATACATCCAAGCGATTGCCAGGAAGTGAGGAAACTGCCACAAGAACAGGATCAGAAACAGTGTCCAAGCTCTAAGGTCAAGGCCTTGAGCCGATCCGGCCCAGCCGATGATCGGCGGACCGGCCCCGGGAAAAGCGCCGATCAGAGTGCAAAGCGATGTCTTCTGCTTCAGTGGAGTGTACAAGAACAAGTAGCTGCTCCAGATGGCAAGCGCCAGCAGGCTGCTGAGCAGACTGACTCGCATGGCAAGATACAGCAATCCGAGGACCGAGATTATGATTCCAAACCACAATGCATTTGCGGGCTTCAACCTTCCCGCTGGCAAGGGTCGGTTCTCGGTGCGCCGCATCAGACCGTCCGGCCCGCGTTCCAGGAATTGATTCAGCGCCGATGAGCCGGCTGCCGTCAGCGCGGTCCCGATCAGCGTGTACAGCAGGAGCCGCAAATCCATCGATCGCGCCGAGCCCGCGTAAAAACCAACGGTAGTAGTGACCAACACCATGGTGGTCACACGAGGCTTGGTCAGCTCCAGATATTCGGCCAAATGGAGGCGCGGGATTCTCCCGACCTGCCAGGCGTCGGCCGCCATCGCCTGCGTGCCGCTTGCTCGCTTCGACATCAGTTGCTCCGGTCCTCCAGGCCTTGGGCGTCCCAGCCACGCGCACACTGGGACAGGGTTTCCGGCCTGCCTGTCGGCGCAGGCGCCGGAGGCGCGACGCAGGCCCGGATCGCAGCCGGTCGCGTCATACGGAAAAATCAAGCCCGGGAATCTCTGGTGTGCGGGAGACCCCCTTTTCCCCGGCCGAGGCTGAGCCCGGAAACCGGCGACAGACTCGCAAAGCGAAAACAAGAGCGATCGCCAGGGTGAGCGCCCCCAGCGCAACATGAGTCGTTGCGCTCCAGACCCGATCCGGCATTGGCTGCACGGCAGTCATCGCAGCATTCTTCACCAGCAGCGTTGCGACTCCCAGGATTGTCTGCAGCGCTGCCACGGTCCCCAGCAGCGCCGCATGGCGCGCCCAATGCGCTGGATAATGTCTGTGAGCCAGGACAGCAAGCCATATCACCAGAACCATCACTCCCGTTGCTCCTGCAATGTGCGGCAGGATGCCAATGGCGTTGTGTCGGTTGCCGGCTCCCAGAACCGTCTGCAGGTAGACGGCTCCCACCAGCCAGAGGCTGAGAGAGCGAATGCTGGGGGCGCCAGCCGGCGCCGGCAACGCCTCCTCTTCAATCCACCCGCGGCCGGTTACCACCGCCAGGGTGATGGTGATGCAGAAGAAGGCCTGCGCCAGGGAGGCATGAGCCATCGAGATTGCCGGCGGCAGAAAATACAGGACCGTAAGTCCCCCCAGCAGTCCCTGCACGACGACCACGGTGAGGTTAAGCCATCCAAGGCGACGCACCCAGGAACGCGCCTCCCTTGCGCCTGTCCAGATCGCCAGGATGACCGTCACCATTCCGACAAAGGTTGCCACCATGCGGTGGCCATGCTCGTAAAAAATTCCGCCGACCATCGGAGGCATCAGCCTGCCGTAGGAAAGCGGCCAGTCCGGAACAGCCAGCCCCGCGTCGTTGCTGGTCACGAGCCCTCCGGCGATAATCAGAAAAAAAACGCAAACCGCCGCAAAGCAAGCAAAGCGATGCAGGGCCTTCCCGGCGAAATGGTTCCCAGGAGATTTCAAATGCGAACCTAGTTTCCAGCAAAACTGAAGTCAACGGTCTTGCTGTCTTTGGCGGTTAGGGTCACTTTCTGCTCCGAAGCGCCATACTTCTCGTGCCAGGCGGCAATGGTGTAGTCGCCCGGGGGCAAGCCCTTCAGCGTGAAGGATCCGTCGGCTCCGGTAACGCCAAAGAACGGGTGCTTCACCACGAGGATATAGGACTTCATCCAGGGATGGACGTTGCATTTCACCGGTATGGGCAGTTCCTCCCGGGCGAACGTTTTGGTTATCTTCTCGGCCTTGGGCGGCTGGGAAATATTCCACTCCGGGTTATTCTTGGGTTGCGGATGTACGTTGTGGGTGGTTTCGTCGCTGTTGAGAACATCGACGGACTGGCCGGTCATTGCGCCCACCACATGGGGAGTATAGACACAACCCTTCTGATCCAGCACAACCGGCTGAGACGGAGCCGGGAAGGACCGGTCTCCGAGGCCGTCCTTTACGAAAACGAAAACATTGGCCAGCGTGCCGTTGTCGTTGACCACAACTTCATCGGAGTCAATCGGCTTTCCGGAGTGCTGCTCGGTACAATACTTTTCCGCATCCATTCGGATTTTTTTTGGCGTCGGCTTGGTTCCGGCGAAACTTACCTTCCCCATGACCGTGGCTGCGGTGGCCTCGTCAATCGCGGCCGCGGGCGTCTCCGCTGCCGGCGCAGGCGTCTCTGCCGGCGCCGGCGCCTCCGACTTCCCGCATGCGACAATGGCCAAAACGACTGTCAGTAGAAAAACATGGATGGAATATTTCATAAGAGTCATCCTTTCTGGTTTGAAAAATCACCGGACAGGCACACCCCGCCTCGATGAAACCCCATATTTGACAAACAACTCTCCAGCGGAGCCGGGTACCATCGTTTCCCAGGAGAACTTCCGTCCTGAATTGAAAACCTTAACTTTAATCTGAAAAGGGTCCCAGAATCAAATGAAACCGGAAGCGATGCAGAATCGCAAATCGACGATCGCAGATCGCAGATCGAAAACCGGCAGCGCCTGCATGCTCTTCGCCAACCGGGGGCGCCATGAAACAGCCGTGACTTGACCACAAACCGCAGGGGGCTGTCTACGCTCTCCGCAAGACTCCCGCACCAGAATGGGAAGGTTTCTTATCCGCTTTCCGTTTGCGGCCTGTGATTTGCAATCTGCGATTTTCAATTTGCGGATGGGACACTCTCCAGCCTCAGCGGGACCGGGCCTGTTCTTCAGGAGTCAACTGGAACATGTAGCGGACCAGCAGTTGGGTGTGATCCTTCTGGTACTCTTTGAAGGAATCCGGAACCGGTCCGGCGAAGACCCAGCGGTTCCCGTCTCTGCGGAACAATCCAGAGGGCATGGCGGTTCCGGGAGAAATGATCTGCGGGTTGACAAGCCAGCGCTCCGTCCAGCCCGGTTTCAACCGCTCCTTCACAAAGAGAAAATTCGGCGCGTTTGCAGTCTGATCGTGCTGGGGATCGCCGGTTGCATGGCATTTCAAGCACGGGGCGGCGGTGGAGTTAAACAATTGGCGCGCCATGACGCGCTCCGGCTCGGTCAGCGGCTCCTGGGGCTGCTTAATATAAGGCTCCGGCTGACGCGACAAGCCCTCGAAGAATCTCACCAACTTGCGCAGTTCTTCCTGGGAGAAGTAGAAAGTCGGCATCCGCACCTTCAAATAGGAACGAATACCGTTCCGATCGCGCTGCCGTTCCATCGCCGACGAAGCTGCGGCGCTCTCCGGTGCCCCGGGCCTTGACGGCGCCCCGGCTGCCTCGGACAAGGATGGATCCTTCATAAACCGCAGCAGCCATCCTGGATCCACCCTGGCGCCCTCGCCCAGCAGGGACGGCGGCAACAGTTCCCTGGCCTCGGCATATTGGGGCAGTTCGCTCAGAACCGACTTCTGTCCCGGTCTCAGAGTGTGGCAACCCATGCAGTTATATTTCTGGATGATCCACCACCCTTCCTGGACATCCCTGCGCTGGTCTTCCGGATTGTAGAAATACTGTCTGGGTACGGTGGAAGCGACGCTGCCCAGAAGGAAAGTTGCGACCGCGGTGACTTCCTCCTTGTTCAGGTCAAAACGGGGCATCTTGAGGCGTTCCGTTTTCGACTTGATCTTGCCCTTGTCGTAAATGGCCGGGTCGGAGAGCTTGTGCTCAAAGAAGCCCTTGGGGTTATACCATCCTTGTCGTTTTGCGGGCTCGGTCAGCAACGCAAAATCGAGGCGCTCGATCGGCTTGCTTCCCTCCAGTGTCAGCTCCGTTCCAATGCGCTGCTCCTCCTCCAGGCCCGTGATCTCATGGCACCCGGCGCAGCCGTAGTTGCGCACCAGCGCCCGGCCCCGTTCCTTGAGGCTGGGATCGTCAATGAAGGGCGCCGGCGGGTAGCTGGCCGGTTTTGTCTGTTGTACCAGGTAGGACGCGATGTCTCGGGCTTCCTCCCACGTCAGTCGCAGGCTGGGCATCACCGTCATCTGCTGCACGATCATCTCTGCGCCGTCATTGGGACACTGGCTGTGATCCTGATCAAAAAGGAACGGCTGATTATGCCGGGCGTAGTCCTCGGGCGTGATGTCTCGTTTCTCTTTGGGACAATAGGGAAGAGTCCGCTCCCGCGGATTGTGAACCCAGCGCACCAGATAGTCGTAGTTCACTTTCTCTCCCACACGACTCAGGTTTGCGGCGAACGTCCCTCCGATTCGCTCGCTCCCCTCGCCGATGGAATGGCAGGCCAGACACCCTCTGGTTTCAAAGGCCTGCTTTCCGCGGCCCGGATCTCCCGGAGGCTGAACCGGAAGCTTCTGATTCGGGTAGGCCGATTGCCAGAGAAACGCGGAAATGGCTTCCACTTCGCCGCGATCCAGACGGAAACGCGGCATCCGGGTCGTAGGACGGAAATTATGTGGATTCTGAATCCAGACAGGCACCCACTCCTTGCGCAGCTTGTTCTGCATTTCCTTGAGGGTGGGACCGACCTTCTTCTGCTGCTGTATCAGGCTTTTCAACTGCAGATTCAACTGCTCGACCTGGGAATCAATCGTACTGCCGCTGACTCGGAGGTTTTCAGCCTGCTGGTAGAGCTTCTGGGCGGTGGCGTTATCCGGAGCGCGGTCGGCTTGCCGTTCCACGCGCGCCGCTTCTCTTACATTCGCCTCCTTCTTCTCCTGCAACTGCTGGGTCGTCTTTTGTACCAACTGGATCTGCGCTGGTTCCGGATCGAAGTTTTCACGGGCGTGACAACCCCAGCAGCCGCGATCCAGGAATGTTTGTTTGCCTTTATCCAGGACCGATGAATGATCCAGAACAATATCCCTCTGATGGCACTGCTGGCATCCCGCCTCCACATTCTCCCGGTCGTATTTCGGCCAGAGCCAATGCTTGTATTGGCCATGAGCCGTTTCGATACCGGTTGTGGCGATGCCGTTGCCTCCGTGGCAGGGAGTGCAGCCGAATCGCTCCGGATCGTGAATCTGCAGCAGTTCCCTGTTGGGATGGCTGACAAATTCCGCGTGTCCTCCCATATCGGCTTTGGTGAGGGTCAAAGGTTCCCGAACACCGAGGTGACACGACTCGCAGCGCTCCACAAGCCCGACGCCGGGAACATCGATCTGTTTTATCTCGCTTTGAAACTCGTCCAGCCTGCGCCGGAGTCCGGTCAATTGCTCGGGGGTTAAACCCTCGATCTGCTTGAGAAGGTAGTCATCCCGCTCCTTTCGGGCTGCGGCGACAGGTTTTAACGCATCCCCCTTTTGCGACAGCAGTCTACCCTGACGACCCTTCAGTTCGTTGAACTTGTTCTCGATCTCGCCGTAGGTGAAGCTGACTTGGGCCGTGGCGCCGGCCGCCCCGTCCCCGACAGGCATGCGCACCTCAAAGGGGCCTTTCTTCAGCTCTTCCAGTTCCTTTCCCAGGCCCTGCTTGGAGTTTTCGCTCTCAGCCGTCTCCGTCCTGTATGTCAGGGCGGAGACCTCGCTGCGAGCCAGTTGGAACGGCTCGGTCAGAGCTTCAAGTTCGCGGTTGATCGCTGCCAGATCTCCGTCCAGCGCCGCCAGCCGGGGGGCAGCGGCCGCCTCGGCGGCCTTTACTCCTTGCTCCAGGCGCTGATACTCGGGAGACTTGCGAATCTGATCTTCGTCCTTCTTTTGAACCGGCTGCATCTTCTCCAGATGCTTGGCATACACCTCGATAAACTGCTTTTGGTACGTTCGCCAGGGACGGTGTCCCAGAGCTTCTTCATAGAGGGCCCAAAAAAGGCTCAGCACCAGCAGCAGGGAGGAGACTAGAATTGGAACGCTCAAGGACCGGCTGACAATCGGGTCCTCCATGGGTTCTGTCGCTTCGACCAGATCCTTGGGATCGTCTGGGTTGTTTATTGGCGTGTCCGGCATTCGATTTCCTGTCCTTCGGTTATTCTCGGCTCAAATGTTGAACCAGGGAGTCACCCACACGTACTTGATTCGGAGCAGCAAGCGCAGCGCGATTTTCAACGGGAGGGACATCATCAGTATCATCAGCATCTGCACGGTCAGGTACTGAAAAAAGTTCATGCGCTCGTACCACTTCCTGACTTCAGTTCGAGTCAGCAACAGATGGCAAAGCCAACCGGTCCCGGCAAAGTAAATTCCCACAACCCCCGCGCCAAACGCAGCAATCATCCAGCGGTTGGTGATTCCTACGATTTGATGTAGATCCCGGTTTGCTTCATGAATCAGCCGATGGTGGTCCCAGGTCATTCCCGGCCAGAACCACATCCAGCCGGGACCTCGAATGAAGGTGCCGATAATGATCAGCGTTATCCAGAGCACCAGAAAACCAAAGCAGAAGGTGAGAATTGCAAACCGGCGCTGCTTGAACGTGTAGTATCCGTTTCCCAGCGGATTCGGGTCGATATAGGGAATCAGCATCAATCCGACGAGGATGATCGAAGGCATCACCACTCCCGCGATCCAGGGATCGAAGTAAACCAGCATCTCCTGCAATCCCAGAAAGTACCAGGGCGCCTTGGCGGGATTCATGGTCAGCGTCGGGTTGGACGGTTCCTCCAGCGGCGCATTCAGAGTGATCGACCAGACCATCAAGATCAGGGTGACGATCAATGCGGCAAGGAACTCGATTCGCAAAAGGTACGGCCACACATGAAGCTTTTCCTCCCAGCCCTTGCGCCAGGGATCGATCTTGCGGTGATGCACTTTGGCAAGGTCAGGATTCGCTTCCAGCCGGGCGATCAGGCGGTCGTTCGCCAGCGCCTGGCGGAGTCCGTACCAGGTAAAAAAAGGGATCAGGAAGAGCAGCGCCACAATCGGCACGTTGTCCGGGGCGGATGCAATCTCCCAAAGTTGAAGCCAGTCCATTGCAGTCTCCTAGGAATGAGCGCCGGCCGGTTTGTGCATTACTTCCGATTCCAGCACCACCGGAGCAGGACCGGAAATGCTGCCGTCCTTTCGCACTCTCCAGAAGTGAACCGCCAGAAAAATGGAAATAACCAGCGGAATTCCAATGCAGTGCCAGATGTAGGAGCGGAGCAGGGCGTTGGCATCCACGATGGACCCGCCCAGCAGCGCAAAGCGCACGTCGTTGTACGGCGTCATTCCCAGTTGCGGACCAAAGGGACCTTCATGCCCCAGCAGCGGAGTGGCGCGCGCCATGTTGGTGCCCACGGTGACGGCCCAATAGCCGAGCTGATCGTCCGGCAGCAAATAACCTGTGAAGGAAAGCAGCAGGGTGAGCAACATCAGGATGACCCCGACCGCCCAGTTGAATTCCCGCGGAGGCTTGTAGGAGCCGGTCAAGAACACGCGAAACATGTGCAGCCAGACTGTGATGATCATCAAGTGGGCCGCCCACCGGTGCATGTTGCGCAGCAGC
>JACQGG010000124.1 GCA_016199665.1 Acidobacteriota bacterium
AAATTTCCCGCAGCGTGCTGTTGTACTGGATCGGCGTATTAAGAAACATGTCAGGAGTAAAGGTGTAGCGAAGGCGACCGATCAACCGGTTGGTAGAAAAGGAACCCGAATGCCCCGGGTCGATTTCTTCTGAAACGCGCCGTCTTTCAGATGGACAAAGAGGCGCGGCGTGCTGATTGGCACTTCTGGCCTCCCGCCTTGTATCTCGCATCGTAGCCATCGTGTCGCGGAGCCTGTTTCTTCGGCGTGATTTTCGCAGATTACGCGGCCTCCGGATGCTTAAACGGACAGTATTGGGGCTAGAAGCGAAGCAGTCGCGTCACCTTCACCGCGAGCGCGCGGCTTAGGAGTTGTGGCACACCGGCGGGCGACTGGTTGCGGCCGTCGGTGTAAACGGCGAAGAGCTCGCTGCGAGGAGAGTATTCCCAGCGGAGCCGGATGCTCGAGGTCAGCGAGTGATCGGCCGCATTGAACTGGATCAGACTGCTGACCAGGAGCCGCGGGGTCGGCGTCACGATAAAACGGCTGGTGATCAGCCGGGTGGTGAAAGTCCCGTACGGAAGATCGACCCAGTTCAGGGTGACGCTCGGTTCCATCACCAGTCGAGTCGTGACCCGAATGCGGCCGCTGTAGCTCGCCTCAGTCTTCGTTCCGCCGTAAAGTGTCCCGAGCGACAACGCAAGAGTTCCCGACACCTGACGCTGTTGGCCCAGTACGTAAGACGTCTTAACGTCCTGATACGAGTACCCTCCCTTGGGCGCCACAACGCCGCGCACGACGGTGAAGTCCCTGGGGAGGTACTCGTAGTATCTGATGTAATCGGTGTTCCATTGATCGCTGTTGTGCAACTCGACCCCGAAGCTGGCTTTCGCCTCGCGATTTTGGACAACCGTGCGATCGGCATCGGTGATGCGATCGAGGCTGGCTTGCCACGTCAGTTTTCGGATCACCCGGCTTCTCGGCCGCGGACTGACGCGCAGCAACGCATAGTTGCGGCGAAAATCGCTGCGGCGGATGAAGCCTACTTGTGGATTAAAACGGCTGCCAACAAGCAGGTGTTCGAGCGCCAGACCATAGCGGTCAGCCCCGTAGTCGAACCGGCCCCGATAGCTGGCATCGTCACCGATGAGCGACGGCGTCTTGGTTTTCGCGTAATAGGCGTTGATCGTCACGTACTGATAGAACTGCAGATTGGTATCGACGCCGGCGACCAGATTCGATCCATCTTTGCCGATGTTCGGGGTTCGCCGCGTAAGGATCATGCCGATGTTGCTGCGGCGCAAGAGGTCGCGCTTGAGGCGCAACACCGAAAAGTTGGTTGGAACGGCTCCGGCCGAGGGTTTGTCGCCCGTCTGGACGTTCAAAGCGCCAATGCTGAATGCCCCAGCCTTGCCGGTCAAACGGGCGCCCGCCACCACCGGAACCGATTGTCCCCGACTCAGGCCAATCTGGCGACTGAAGAACAACACCGGCACCTCCCGGGTGGTTGGCGGGGAAAAGCCGATGGAGGGGGCGCCGAATGAGAACAGTCCCGCGCCTTCGAGAAAGAACTCGCGCTTTTCAGGGAAAAAGAGATTGAAGCGGGTCAGGTTCACCTGCTGAACGTCCTCTTCGACCTGCGCGAAATCGGTGTTGACGGTCAGGTCGGCGATCAGGCTGCGCGTGAGCCCGTACTTGAAATCGAAGCCGGCGTTCCCCGTGAAGTCATTGTCGATCGGCACGGCGGCGGTGCGGTCCGTGGTAACTGAAGACAGCACGTAGGGCTTCAATTCGAGGTTCATGGAGTCAGCCGGGGTTTCCAGCCCAACCAATGTGGCCGCGGTCGACAACCGCGACAAGCCCGAGAGGCCGTACGCGGCCGGAATAAGAGACACGGACGACACCTCGTTTTTCCAGCGGACGTTCCGCCGCAAATTGATGCCCCAAGTTTGCGGGCCGGATCCTGAATATCGAAGCGACTTGAATGGAATCGCGAATTCGGTTGTCCAACCGCCCTCGAAAAGGGCTGAATCCACGTCCACAATCGTGTTCCAGTCTTGGTTCTGGGCCTCGTCGATAATCGTTTGATCGCGAATCGCCCCGGAAGGATTCGTTTGGAACCAAAACCCATTCCGCAGATCGTGGAATGTGTCGATGACGACGGCAAAATTCTCGCTCTGCGTGACACCGGTGCCGTCGCGGCGCATTTCGCCGAGTACCATTCGTTCAGGGTGACTGTCGTAGCACCGTGCCGCCACATACAAGTTCTTGGAATCGAACAGAACCCACACGTCGGTTCGCTCCGTGGCGGGCTCTCCTTCCCGTGGCACCTGCTGAATGAAGCCGCCGATGGCCGGAATCTGTTGATAGAACTCTTCATCGAGTCGACCGTCGACCTTGAGCGGCCGGTCGATCCGCACCGCCCGAATCGTCACGCGTCCAGCCGCATCGCGACTGACCACGGCAGGCGGAACGGGCGAGGCCGTTCCATCGATCGGGGGAAGCGCCGTTTGCTGGCTCTGGGGCGAGGCGCTCGCGCCGCGTCCCGCCGCGATTGCCACGCAGAATAGAACCACCGACAATGTGAAACGATGCAGTTTCATGGAATCGCACCACCCCGAATCGCTTCAGCTCCGATGGGCAGCTCAAGCGGTGGCGAACAGGGTATAACAAAAAGTGCATTATTAAAGGAAGCAATTCGGAGTCGGACCAGTCAGACTCCGAATTCCGGGTCATTTTGAACTGTAGGGGCGGTCTATAACCACCCCGGGCGCGACATGTCGCGCCCCGCCTCAGACGCGGCATGCCGCGTCTCT
>JACQGG010000127.1 GCA_016199665.1 Acidobacteriota bacterium
GCCGCTTGCTGACGCGCGCGGTTCGGGCAGTGACACAAGGATGCACCGGCCCGTTACCACTTGGGCAACACGCGCAGCCCTCACGGCTCCGGTAGAGTCGAGATGTGGCGCGGAGGGTTAGGACAAGCCTATCTGTTGCCGGCTCTTTCGTCTGCCGGTGCCTCACTAGCTCGACCGTACCCCGTTTCCACATCCCGCTCATCGAACTAGGACCAAATCAAATCGAAGATCGAAGATCACAAGTGGAAAATCGAAAGTTGCAAACGGCATTCTTTCCATTGTTTGAGCCTCTGCCGGATTCATTGGATTGCTGAACCGGCGCTGGCGGGAGAATGCGGTTGGCGATCTGAGCATTGCAATTTGATCCGCGATTTCGCGATCTGCGATCTGCGATCTGCGATTTGCGATCTTGAGTATCTTTACTGCTTGCCCTCCAGCTCCGCTTCCCGGGCGAGTTTTATGAATTCCGCTACTTTCTGCGGATTCTTGCGGAGCAGGGGATCGGTCACGCCTGAATTGACATCCACCCCAAAGGGTTCCGTGGCCCGCACAGCCCGCTGCACATTGTCGGGTTTCAGTCCACCGGCCAGAATCACCGGAATAGTCACGACTTGCACAATCTCGCGGCTCAGATTCCAGTCATGGGTTCGTCCCGTGCCACCCAGGTCCCCTTCTCCCTTGCTGTCCAATAGGAGGGCATCCACGTGGGATTCCCAGAGCCGGGCTTCCGCCACCGAGTCCCGGCTGATCACCTGAATGGTTCGGATCAGCTTCAGGTATGGCTTACTGACTCGCAGGTCTGCCACATGATCGGGGGAAATTGCGCCGTGAAACTGCAGGGTTGAAGCAGGAACCTGCCGCAGCAACTCCTCGATTTCCTGCGGCTGGGAGAGCGTGGTAACCAGGACTGTTGAGACATACGGAGGGACGATGCCGATAATTTCGCGGGCTTCAGAGGGGGAAATATAACAGGGAACGGAAGGTGGGACACCGCAAAGAAATCCGAGCGCGCTGGCGCCGGCACGCACGCACAGCGCCGCATCGGTCGCACTGCGTATTCCACAGATTTTAACCCGCACGCTCAACCTCCCTCGAGCTCAACAATCCACTCCAGGTCGAGGAACCGCTGCCTGAACGCCTCGCCCTGTGCTCTGATACTGAAATGGATCTCCTCCAGAGTACCAGCCGACTTGGCGACTGACAAGAATGCCGCGCCGGGGACGCCGGGGACGCTGGCAATCCCGGCGACCGGCCGGCAATATCCGCCTCGTCGCGCCGGCAAGACAACTGCCGTTGTCCCGGCGCTCCCAGCCGGTTGCGGCTCGGATGGGGCAACAATGCCTGCCTTGAGGATGTTGTGACATCTCGGGCTGTCGCCGGCGGTTGCTGAATGTTATTCTTTATCACCATCAAGATGCCGGCAAATCAAATCACCCCTCAGGCTGTCTTCATCCTTGTCCGTCCCCAGTTTTCCGGCAACCTGGGCTCGATCGCCCGTGTGCTGCGCAACTTCGGGCAGAAGGAGTTGCGGCTGGTCTCTCCGGCGGCGCGCTGGACAGAGGAAGCGCGCCGGATGGCCGTGGGAGCGGATCCGCTGGTAGAACAGGCGCAGCGCTTCACATCGCTGGAAGAAGCCGTCGCAGATCTGCAATGGACCCTGGCCACAGCATCCCTGAGAGCGCGATCCCGGGCGGAGGGAATACCCTTGCGCCAGGCCATGCCCCGGATTGCCAAGAGAGCTCAAGCCAACCGCCTTGGTTTTGTTTTTGGCCCGGAGGCCTCAGGCCTGACAGCTCGCGAGATCGGGCTTTGCCGCTCCCTGGTTTACATTCCCGCATCCAGATCCCATCCGACGCTGAACCTGGCTCAAGCGGTCGCGATCGTGGCTTATGAACTGTTCCTGACCGTCGTGACGGCCAGGAGGGCACGGTCGCTTGCGTCAAGCGCGTCGATGGAGGGGATGTTTTCACATCTGCAAGAGGCTCTCTTTCAAATTGGATTCTTGCATGAAAACAATCCGGACCGGATGCTCCGGCTGATCTGCCGCATCCTCTCGCGCGCCGAGTTGAGCGAAGGGGAAGTTGTAATCATGAGAGGAATCTTCCGGCAAATCCTCTGGGCGGCGAAGAAGAATGATGGGCGAGAGTGAATTCCAGGGCAAACAGTCTATGAGCTCTCGGAGCGCCTGGCCGACTCAGCAGAAAAATCTCCATCCTCAATTCTTGATTTTCCTGAGAGCTTCCTCGATCCTGCGGATTCCCTCGGCCAGCAGTTCCATCGATGTTGCATAGGAAATACGGATGTATCCCTCGGCGCCGAATGCCGATCCGGGTACGACCGCCACCCGAGCCTCACGGAGCAGAAATCCGGCAAAGGCAGCCGAATCCCGGACCTCCCCCCGCAGATAACGGCTGACATTGGGAAACAGGTAAAAGGCCCCATCGGGAAGGTCACAGCTCACACCCGGGACCTTGGCCAGCGCCGCATGAGCGAAATCGCGGCGGCGCCGGTACTCCGCTTTCATCACCTTCACCGAACCCTGGTCTCCGGTGATGGCTTCCAGCGCAGCCTTCTGCGAAATCGACGCCGGGTTGGATGTGGCATGGCTTTGAATGTTGGTCGCTGCCGCTATGATCGCCCTGGGACCGAGCGCGTAGCCGATGCGCCAGCCGGTCATCGCGTAGGTTTTTGAGACAGCGCCCACGATAATGAGCTCCTGCAGCGCCTCGTCGCGCAAGGCCGAGGCCGAAAACGCCCGGTCTGTCTGGTACGAAAAATGTTCATAGGTTTCGTCGGAAATCAAGAGCAGGCCGCGTTCCCGGACCAGTTTTACCAGGCGCCGGACCTCTTCCTCCGGGATGACCGCTCCGGTGGGATTGTTGGGGGAGGTGACAATGATGGCGCGCGTACGGCTGGTCAGCACCGGCTCGAGCATTGCGGCCCTCAGAATGAAGCGCTCGTGCTCCGGCACCGGCGCCACCACCGGTACGGCGCCGGCCAGACGAACCTGCTCGGGAAACGTGACCCAATAAGGCGCCGGTATGACCACCTCATCTCCCTCTTCGAAAAGGGCCAGCGCCAGGTTAAAAAGCGCCTGCTTGCCGCCCGCACACACGATGATTTCGGCCGCATCGTAACCGGCTCCCCAGTCCTTCTTGTACTTATCAGCCAGCGCCTGCTTCAACGGCAGGATTCCGCCGACCTCGGTGTACTTGGTAAAATTTTCCCGAATCGCCTGATGGGCCGCCTCCTTGACATTCTCCGGCGTGGAAAAGTCAGGTTCCCCCGGACCGAAGTCGATCACGTCGATTCCCTGGCGTTTGAGTTGATTTGCCTCCTGCAGCACGGCGGTGGTTGGCGAGATCTCCAGCTTTTGCACCCGACCTGATAGCTTCACCCGCGTCTTTCCGACAATCTTCAGCTCAGGCATGCGAATCCTCTCATTTGAAGAAAACAAGGATATTGAAAAGGGGCAAAAGGAGAAAGGCAAAAAAGCGGCACGGCTCATTTCGATTCAGGACAAGGGGCCAACCGCATCGCTTTCAGTCCCGTGGACCCGGCTTCTCACCTGAGTCGCGGCTCTGCAGCTTTGAGATCTTTTCGGCCTTCGCGGTGGGAAGTTGCCGCACGCTCTATACCTCCGGCAGATCCGGCCGAAAAAAGGGGACCGTGTGAAACGCTGTGTTAAAATGGAGTTGTTATACGCGAGAGAAATTGACACAGAAATTGGGGTAGGGGGCAGGCGGCCATGGCAATTACGATCACTGAAAAAGCGGCGGGGCAAATCAAGGAACTGATGCGCAAGCACAATGTCACAGAAGGCGGATTGCGCGTGGGCGTTAAGGGCGGAGGATGCTCCGGGCTGATGTACAGCATGGACCTGGAATCAAACGAGCGGCCCGGCGATCAGGTGTTCGAGACCGACGGGGTCAAGGTATTTTGCGACATGAAAAGCTACCTGTACCTGGACAACATGACACTGGATTACTCCGAAGGGCTCATGCAAAAGGGATTTGTCTTCAACAACCCCAACGCGACCCACAGTTGCGGGTGCGGCCAGTCGTTTTCCTAGCCTTGGAGTGCGACCCCTGCCCAGGCGCGGCATTCGCGGCACCCAAGCCCCTGACCCCTGGACCCGTTGCCGCTGACCCCTGGACCCGTTGCCGCTAACCCCGGCAGGCGCAGTCCCCTTATTTCTTTCTAAGGATTTCCACTCCCACTGAGCTCAGCTTCCCCTGGAGCGGAAGAGGGACTTTCTCCACAAACACCCGGACCTCACGCACAGGGGGGTAACCAAGCGCCGCTGCAGCCACAGCATCCGCGAAACTTTCCACAAGATGATATTCGCGAACCCCGGCAATCTCGCAAATTTCGCGACAGAGCCGGGTGTAGTCAACCGTGTCCTGAACGGCATCAGAACGGGCGGCGACGCTCAGATCCAGCATCAGGTCCAGATCCACAAGGCAAACCTGCGGATAGAGTCGCTCAACGGCATCGACGCCGATCTTCAGCTCGCACTTCAGCCCCCGCACCGCGATTTTGTCCATTCTCTTGAAACTCCCACAACTTTGACCCTATTGGCGCAGGAAAAGAAATCGGGTGCCCCGAAGGGCACCCGATTGTTAAAGGAGGTGAGTTATCCAATAAGATGCATCTCATTCAAAAAAGTTGCCTGTCTTAAATAAGACCTATTATTTCAATAATTTACACGTCATCTATAAGATGGGCCGGGCAGGGTTCTTCTGTCAGTCACCCCGTCCCGCTCTTCTCAGGCGGAGAGGGTGAGTTGCTTGCCTTTGACGCGCCGTCGGCTGCCGGTGGCTCAGAAGGAGCAGAAGAATGCCGGCGCCTGTAAAGAACCCGGCCGAGAATCCGGTCATAGCCGGTGAACGGTCCCGACCCGCGATGCGACTGAAGGACACCCTGCAGATGATTGGCCTTGGCATCGAGATCGTCCAGATAATGCAGGATGAGCGCTTCCAAAATCTTGGGACGCTTGGGGCTTCCCCAGTCATAGTCCCCCTGATGGCTCAAGATCATGTGCTCCAGGAGAAGCAGCTTCTCCTCGGGAAAGCCCGCAATCGCGCCCGCTTCCGCGCGCACCAGATCCCGCCCCAAAATGATGTGTCCCACCAGCCGGCCGGCGACGGTATATTCAATGGCCGGAGCCGGGGTCAGTTCTTCCAGCTTCCCGATATCGTGCAGAATCCCGCCGGCAATCAGCAGGTCCTTCTCCACTTCGGGATACTTGCCGGCGAAATAAACGCAGTTTTCCGTCACCGAAAGCACATGTTCGAGAAACCCTCCCCGGTAGCCATGGTGAATCTCCTGGGCCGCCGGATAGTATTTAAACCGCTCCTCGGTGCGCTTCAGAATATTTGCGAGAAGCGGGCGCATGAACCGATCCGTCACCTCCCGATCCACCAGCGCCCCAAGCTGCCGCCACATCGAATCGATGTCATAGCGCGTGGAAATCACGCAGTTGGATTCATCAAACCCCTGCTGCCGGTCCGCCTCTGTCGTTTTTCGGATTCTCTCAACGATCAACTGCAAGGCGCCGCGATATTCGTCCAGCCGGCCCTTGACTTTGACATAATCTCCAGGTTGCAACTCCCGCATCGGCTCTTCCACATCCCAGATCCTTGCTTCGATTGTTCCACTTCGATCCTGCAGTTCCAAAGTGAGATACTCTTCACCGCTCTTCCGGATGCGAGTTGACAAATTTCTTATGAGGGCAAAGGCCACCACAACCTGGCCGACCTCAAAATCAGAGATCAATGGGCGCTTCACGGTTCGGTTCAGAAATAGTGAAAACTCGCGCACTAACCAACGCCGAGACTCACGGGTCACAGAGTCTTGGAGGAGATTGCCCGTGCCACTGATCTCCGGGGGGCCGACCGGCCTCCCCTTCAGACGCCTCACGTGCCGCCAAACCCGATGCTGATCTTCCCCTGTTCATCGATAACAGGAACGCTTCGGCGCCCGCGGCTGAGCTTCAACATCTCCTGCAGCCGGACGTTGTCCCGTATCACGTCAAAGTACTCGACTTGGTAGCCTCTCCTGGCAAAGTCCTCACGGGCTGCCGTGGTGTGAGGTCAAGTTGCCTTCCCATAAATGCGGACTTTCATCCCCTTTATGCCCCCAAGCCTTATCTCCGGTGAAAAAAGCGGCGCGCTAACTCATTGAAATGCCGCGCCGCTCCCTGAACGGTCGCGGTTCGGTGACGAACTTGGGCTAACCCTGGTTCAAGAAACCCAGGTACTGCTGGACATCCTGTTCGCTTCCGATGATTAACGGCACGCGCTGGTGCAGATGTTCCGGTTCAATCTCCAGGATTCGCTCCCGTCCCGTTGTCGCCATCCCGCCGGCCTGTTCGACCAAAAAGGCAAGGGGAGACGCTTCGTACAGGAGCCGCAGCTTCCCCTGCGGCTTGTCCTTCCCTTTCTTGTGGCCGGCCGGGTAGAGAAAAATGCCGCCGTAAAGCAGGTTCCGATGAAAATCCGCGACCAGCGATCCCACATAGCGAGCGCTGTAAGGACGTCCGGTGGCCGCGTCGTCCTCTTTCAGATAGTTAATGTACTTGCGCGTCCCTTCGTCCCATTGAAGAACATTGCCTTCATTGACGCTGTAAATCTTCCCCTTCTTGGGCGTCTTGATGTCGGGATGGCTCAAAAGAAATTCCCCGATGGCCGGGTCCAGCGTGAAGCCATGAACTCCGTAGCCCGCCGAATACACCAGCACCGTGCTCGAGCCATAAACGATATATCCGGCGACAACCTGCTCGATCCCCTTCCGCAGGCAGTCTTCTACGGTTCCATCGGAGCCGAGCGTTTTCTTGCGGTAAATGGAGAAGATCGTGCCCACACTGACGTTGGCGTCAATATTGGAAGAGCCATCCAGCGGATCAAACAAAAGGACGTACTTCCCCTTGGAGAAACGGGAGGGAATGGGGATGATGTCGTCGGCCTCCTCGGACGCCATCACACAAAGATGGCCTCCGTGGTCCATGGCCCGATAAATCACATCATTGGCGAACACATCCAGCTTGGTGACCTCATCTCCGTGAACATTGTGTGATCCGGTCAGGCCAAGGATTTGAGCCAGTCCCGCCTTATTGACCTGACAGGAAATGACCTTGGCTGCCAGGATCAAGTCCCAGAGCAAGCCGGTCAGGTCACCTGTTGCCTCCGGGTGCTGCTGCTGTGCCTCAAGAACATGCCGCTGTACTGTTACGATTTTTTGGCTCATGTTCCTCCATCAGCCACCCTCCCCGGGGCGCATTGTAACCCAAAACAGGGATAGGGGATTAGGGATTAACCCGGTTCCAGTAGAAGGCGCTGAAACTCTGGACGTCGTGGAACCGGTGGTGGAGGTAAAGCCGGCGCGCGGGGCTGTTCCCTGCGGTTACGCACAGGAGCAGTTTTCTAAAACCAGACATCTGCAGACGGGAACACGCGTACTCCAGCAGACCGCTTCCAATCCCTTTGCCTTGGAGGTCTGATCGGACGCATATCTGCGGAATTAGGGCCGCGTGCGGTCCAATCTGGGTCACCAGAATGAACCCCCCCAGGTTTCTCTGCGAATCGACAAACAAGGCGCTGGCGTAGGTCAAGAACTCGCCGCATCCGGGCGCCAGTACGAGGTTCTTCAGAAACTCCGTACACCCCTTCATGCTCCGGTACAAGGCCGAAATCTGCGCATCGGTGTGATACGCGTAGGCAAGGAAAAGCAAATTGGCAGCGGCCGCCAGAAAGTCGTTCTCCCAGGGTCTCAGGGAAATCGAGGGCCGGACCCTCTCTCCTTCCAGACGTCTTTTCATGTAAAAGCGTTCCCAAGGCTGCAGCTCCGATCTTTCCAAGATGCCCCGCCACGGATGAGTCAAGGTAAACATCTGTCCTTCGATGCGCCGGCAGTCTGGGTCCGCAGCAAGCCGGCTAAAGATATGGGAAAAAATAAAGGATCCAGCCGATTCCGGATCGGCGCGTGTCGGCGATCCGAAGATCCCTCCGATCGATCCAAGCTCATCTCGGAGCAGGTAGTAGCCGTAGCCGATCAGTTCGGCGCGGCGCCGAAGAGCCACCCCGGGTATCATCCCACCCGCTGCGTAGTCCCGGATGAGCCGAGCCGTCCGGCTGTAGTCCCAGTCAAGAACGTCATTCCACACCGACACCTCTTCTTCCACCAGATCCGTCAACTGCCCCGAATCGGCCTCACTCAGCGGGATGAGTTCGAACTGGGATTCCTCAGATACGAGTTCAGACTTCTCGGTCAAGAGTGCGCCTGGCTCCCGGGTAGTGACTCAGTTTGAAATCCTCTAGATGCACTGATAGCACTTGCCCGAATCCGTCTGTTAACGCAGTGCTGGTTAAGAAGTGCCTCGCCTTAACCAGCATCTCTCGACTATGAGACCACATAACCTCATTACGGTGTTGTAGCTGCCCAAGAACGAGTGCTGGATGCACATGAACCCTTCTGGCGAATCCTACAATCTTTGCCTTTGAATAAAGTGGCTTCGTTCTAGAGATCCAATCTTCAAATTCTGCTCGATCAATGAGCGCATTCTCTGCAAAAATGTCGGCCTGCTTTTCGATCTCTGATTTATCTTCAAATGACTGAGCCTCATCGCCAACAAGGTTCAAGTCCAAAATAGCTCTCCCATCCTTCCCATCTCCGTTATGCACATGGCCACCTTCATGCATAATGAGATACCAAGCATGGTCTAAGCGGTCATACCGCAAACTGAGTATTATCACTGGCGATGTATCATCCAGCCAAAGACATGCCCCATCGATCTTGGAGTGCGCTATATTCTCTATTACAAGAAGCCGCACTCCCGCGCTGGCTAATATTCTTGGAACTTCTGACAATTGCGCCGGGTCCTCCAAGAGTTGTTTTAGATGGCGTATTGCTGCCGCGAATGACTCCAAAGAAAACCTGGAATTCACGTGGACGGTTTCGCCGAGCTGCTTTGCACGAGCTAGCCATGCCCCTTGGGACGGAGTGACCGTACCGTAGGATGTGGATTTCTTCGCGGCATGAGCGAGAACTGGCTGCTCATCGATTGATCGAATTCCAAGAAAATTCAAAAGGCGATCTTGTAAGACAGACCAATCTTGGGTTGGCTCGATCCAGTTTCGCCTGACCATTTCCTTGATAGGGGCTTTCTCGAAAAGCATTGCCCTCACTGCGACCGCTTTATCGTTCTCTCCGTTGATGAACAATTGGTATGCCGTTTCAAGATTCATCCACAACTCTGCACTCGTCCCAAATGCAGCTCCCAGATCGCTTGCCAAATCTGGGGAGATAGTCCGCTTCCCCTTAATCAGAGCGTTCACCACTGAAATCTGACGTCCCAGAATTTGCGCCAGATCATCCTGGCTCCATCCACGAGCCTCAAGCTCATCTCTTATGAATTCCCCTGGAGGAAAAGTTTCGGCAGTCGTTCTGTTTTCCATGTCCGTACCCTCCTTAGTGATAATCCTCGATACAAATTACCGAGATGGTTTTGTTTGGTGCTTCTCCATCGATTTCAACAATCAGTCTCCATTGATCATTTAGTCTCATTGAATGCTGATGCTGTCGATCTCCCTGTAATCTCTCAAATTTGAGCGACCGTACAGCGAGCAAGTCTCGCTCATCTATCGCTGAACGCAAGAGCTGCATAACCTTCCGAAAAGCTTTCACAATCGCTTGTGAATAGGCCCCATCGTGTGCCTTCTTCGAGTCCAGCTTATCCAGATATGAATCTCTAAATAGGACCGTGAAAGGCATCTCGAAAACTGAGGCTAAACTAAAAGGCGTACTACTGTCAATATGTAAATTCATAAATTCAAGAAAATGTGAATAATGCTGGTCGACGCTGACTGCGGAAAGTAATCCTTTGCAGAATTGACCGTAATTGCATTGCAGGCGCTGCCGCAATTCGCACCCAAAGAGGAAAATCTCCGCAACGGCTCAGCGACCCCCGCGGCCGGTGCGGTACCCATCCCCTTTTCGCCGCAGAGGCGCCCGGTCGACGCTGGCTGCGGAGAATTCGCAGAGATTGCGCTATACTCCAAACTCCCATGAGTGACCGCGCTAGACGCTGGAGAAAACGGAAGAGGAAACTGCGCCTGGAAACGTTGCTGGTACATGCGGGAGAGCGGCTGCCCACTCCTTTATCGCACCCCTCAACCACTCCCATTCAGTTGGCAACCGCCTTCGAGAGCGACAGCGCCTTGAGGCTCGACCAGATTTTTGGCGGTCAACTGCGCGGTTATGTTTACTCGCGATATGCCAATCCCACCACCGAGGCGTTGGAAGAAACTCTGGCGGCTCTGGATGGCGGCCAGAGCGCAATCGCATTTTCTTCCGGCATGGCCGCCCTACATGCCGCGTTCCTCAGTCTGGAACTCTCGCCAGGATGCCGGCTGTTGGCATCCCGCGACCTGTACGGGGCTACGTATACTCTGTTCCGTTCTCTTCTCGCGCCCTTCGGTGTGGAGATTGAATTCCTGGACTTGACCGACATGGACTCGCTGCGGGCGGCGCTGAAGAGGAAACCTCAGCCGAGAGGGCTGTTCCTTGAGGTGCTCACCAATCCGCTGCTTTACGTGATTGATGTTCAGCAGGCGGTCCGACTCTGCCGGCGGGCCGGCGTGCCGGTGATCGTCGACAACACGTTCGCCACTCCTTTGCTGCTGAGACCATTGGAACTGGGCGCCGCCCTGGTGGTGCACAGCACGACCAAGTATCTGGCCGGCCACGGCGATGTGACCGGCGGCGTCGCGGCAGCGCTCGACGCAGAGCGCGCAGCCGCCCTGCGCACCCTGCGAAAGATTGGCGGCGGCACACCCGGTCCGTTTGACAGTTGGCTGGCGCTGCGAGGGGTCAAGACGCTATCGCTTCGCATGTCCAGAATCTGCGACAACGCTCTTGCCATCGCTTCGTTCCTGGAAAGGCATCCAAGAGTCGAGCGGGTTCGTTATCCCGGCCTGCGGTCGCATCCACAGCACGCCACAGCGGTCAAGCTGTTCGAGAAGCGCGGCTATGGCGGGCTGGTCGCCTTCGAGATCAGAAACGCGGATAAGGCCCGGGTGCTTCGCTTCATGGATCGGCTGACCGTCATCGGATGCGCCACGACCCTGGGAGATATCTACTCGCAGTTGTTGTATCCCCGGATCTCGTCCCATCGCGAACTGCCGCCCCGCCAGCGCATGGCTCTGGGAATTTGCGATAACCTGGTACGCCTCTCGGTCGGCATCGAGCACCCGGACGATCTCATCGATGACCTGACTGCAGCGTTGGGCGAGTAGAGATGCAGACCTGGTGAGGCGCCAAGATTGCGAGACCGGCGAATCGCAGGCGCAGAGCGATTTTCTCCGACCGTGACCACCGTCACGCTCCAGAGGAGATTGACGGAGATAGAGTGCGGCCATTACCCTGAGGCCAGTTCTCCCTCTTTTCCCCTTTTTGGGGGAGAATTGGCTTCCTAACCCGGGGGCGGCTTACCGGGTTTTCCAGCTCCCCCAAAATGTCAATCGTGATCCGCATGCAATCGCCGTCTTGCAGAAGCGCATCCGCGTTTTTATTCTGTCGTGAAGATGGTCAGGCGCTGGCCGGGATGAATGAGAGTGGCAAGGAAGGGATTCCACTTCTGAACGGACTTGACATCGGTGCCGTACCGTCTCGCGATCGCACCCACGGTATCCCCTTTTCGGACCCGGTGAACAACTTTGTGAGCAGCGCCGGCCCCGCTTGTCGACGCGACCTGGGTGCCCGGGCCAGATCCGCCGCTTCCTGACGCAAGTTGGGTCGTCTTTGCACCGGCGCGGCTGGCTACCGCCGTTGCAGTTGACTTGGCGGGCGACATCACCAAAACCTGTCCCACGCGAAGCACCGACCGGGCGTCCAAACCATTCAATTCCTTGAGCCGGGAAATACCGGCGCCCGTTTTGCGCGAGATTCCTGTCAATGTGTCGC
>JACQGG010000008.1 GCA_016199665.1 Acidobacteriota bacterium
AGCACCAGGGCACCCAGACCGAGCACGCCGAGCACTGCGGTAGCCGTAAAGGCGAGCGCCAGCAGCCGGGTAAATTCCCTCGCCAGCCAGTCGTATTTTTCGTCCTTCGTCGCCGCGCCGACAATCTCGACGATCATGGCGAAGATCGGCACGCCCAGGACGAAGGCTGCAAACATCAGGTGCAGCTCCATGACGAGCCACACCACAGTCCGAGAATCCAGAAGGGGAGAGACGCCATACTGCACGCCCAGCCGGGGCAACGCTCCGAAGACCAGCAGTCCCGCTACGGCCAGTAGGACTCCAACCTTGGCCACCGAGAGGGCAAGATGGTGTTTCACTTCGCGTCCCGCGCTCATAGGTCCTCATCACCCGGTAATCCGGCAGCCAACACTCCTGACAGGAGCTGGCGGTCCTAGCCGCGAACAATTCACACCGTCCCAAGCGGGCGAGGTTCGCCTTTTATCATTGCCTCCGCTTCAGGCCAGTGAATTCGACAATGTTCACCTTATTGGGTTCTACCGTGACCTCGACGGTCGTTGGCTCCAACTTCTCGTGAAAAAGGCTCAGCTTTCGCCTGCCGGCTGGCACGTTGCGGATTTCAAAGTTCCCCTGCCTGTCGGTCAGCGCGAAGTAGGGGTTCTGGCTGGCGATGACGTAGGCGCTCATCTCCGTATGGATGTTGCAGGCCAGGTGTGTAACTCCGATCTTGTCAAACATTACGTGCTTCACGATGCCAGCATCATACTGGCCGAGATTGAAGCTGGTTGCCGAACCATCGCGGCTATAAACGCTGTGCCTTACGTCGTCAGTGTTGGGGAAATCAACGGTAGAACCAACCAAGACCGGCAGCAGGTGGGGAGTGAAGATCTTGTTTTTCTGGTCCATTACGGGGTTTTGACGGGGAGGGGGAAGTTTCCCTTCGACATTTTCCACGAAGACTACACCCTCAGCGACTCTGGCGTAAGGGCTCTTGAGAATCCCTTTGATGGTGCCGACGCCTTTTGCCGTTGCCATTGGCGTCGCGTTGGGAGAAGGAGTGCTTAGTTGCGCAGCTTCAACAGGCGCGTCAATACCGGAGGAAGCAGCGGGCTCGGGCGGAGGGGCCGCCGCCGATGACTGGCTACCCTTCTCGCGAGACCACCCACCGCTGAGGAATACCAGAACTAAGGCTCCCAGCGCGAGCGGAGCCAGAGAGGAACGTTTCATGATAGTACCTCCAAATCGGATATCTTCATTGTTCTCCTGGGCTGGCTCCGCAATCCCGGGACCGAAAAAAGCGCGTTCCCGTGGTATCGCTTGCGGAAGATGTAACCACCGCTCTGTCAATGGGTTGCATGATCCCCTGTAAAGGCCAACTGCCAGTTGGGCGGTAAGGAGGTTCACGGGCAGAGTGGTTAGAAAAGATGAGCGGCAAGGGGTTTGGTGTCGCGGATAGCACACAACCGTCTAAAAACAAACGGGTTGCAGAGGGTTAGTCAGAATTTGACCAACGGGTGAAAGTTGATCGGCTTCGTGCTAATCCGTAGGAGGGTCGCCCAGCTTGGCCTTGAGTGTATTGCGAGCGATCCCTAGAACCCGTGCCGCCTCGGAAAGATTACCGCCCACAGTTTTGACCACATGCGCTATATAACGGTGTTCGATCTCACTGAGCGAGGGGATGGCTCCAGGGCCGCTAGACCCGTGGCGGCGGACGAAGACGGAAGCTTGCAATTCGCCCGGAAGGTGTTCCACCCCAACCTCTCCCGTCTCGCAGATGATGGCCGCACGCTCCATAACGTTGCGCAGTTCCCGGACATTCCCTGACCAATCGTACCCAAGGAGGATTCCTTCCGCCTGCGGCGCCAGATGCATTGCTCCTCTGCGCAACCTGAAAGCCGATCGCTGAAGGAAAAATCGGGCCAGGAGGACCACATCGGATCCGCGAGCACGCAGGGGCGGCACGTCAAGCTGGAACACTTTCAGCCGGAAATACAGATCCTCGCGGAAGTCTCCTGATCGGATCCGAGCCGGGAGATCGCGGTTGGTGGAGGCGATCACGCGAACGTTGGTGCGGATTTCCCTTTGTCCACCTACCCGACGAAAGGGCTGTCCCTCGACCACGCGAAGTAGTTCCGCTTGGAGGCTAGGCTTCATTTCGGAAATCTCATCCAGCAGTAGAGTCCCCCCGTTGGCCATCTCAAAGAGCCCAGCCCGGGCTTCCCGGGCATCCGTAAAGGCACCCTTTTCATGGCCGAACAACTCGCTTCCCAACAATTGCTCCGAGAAAGCACTGCAGTTCACCTTGACCAGCGGGCCTGCACCTCGGGGCGAAAGACGGTGGATCGCGTCTGCAACGAGCTCCTTGCCCGTTCCCGTCTCACCGACTACCAGCACGGGAGAGGCAGCCGGAGCCACCTTATGGATCTGGGCGCGCACCTGTTCGATGGCCGAACTTTCGCCGAGGATCTCAGTGACCCCTTCTCGGCTTTGTCGCTCGTGCTCGAGGCGCCGTACCTGGCGCTGCAGTTGTTGTGTCTGGATAGCACGCTCCACGGTGAGATGCAAATCGTCGAGCTCGAATGGCTTGACAATGAAATCATAGGCGCCCTCCTTCATCGCGCGGACTGCGGTCTTGACTTCCGCAAAGGCCGTCATCGCGATCACGACAATGTCTTCGTCGAGATCGCGGGCTGCCCTCAAAATATTGAATCCTGAACCGTCGGGGAGCCGCAGGTCGAGCAGAATGAGGTCGATTTTCCTCCCTCGCAATAAACGGTTCGCCTCCGACACCGCTGAGGTGCAAACTACCTCATGGCCCTTGCGCCCGATCGATTTCGCAAGGGAAGACTGAAGCCCGAGGTCGTCTTCTACTATCAGTACGGTAGACTGCATCGTTCTTGCCTTAGACGCTTGCCCGGTCAGGTTTGTTGCTGCCCAGAGCCGCACTCGCCTTCTCCGCACTCGCGACGGGAAAAGCTACCTGCACGGTGGTTCCCGCGCCCGGTCGGCTGTGGACTTTGATAGCCCCACCGTGATCTTGGACAATCTGGCGACAGATCGCAAGCCCGAGCCCTGTCCCTTCCGGTTTGGTTGTGAAGAAGGGGTCCCAGATTTTCTCGATAGCTTCCTGGGACATTCCCACGCCGTAATCCACCACCTCGATGCTTGCCGCAATGGAAGCGCCTGCGATCTCCTCGGAAAGTTGCGTACGGCGAATCCGCACCAAGAGTGAGGCAGCGTCCGGCGATGCTTCCGCTGCATTCAGGATCAGGTTGATTAGAAGCTGCCGAATCTGATCGGCGTCGGCGCAGATTTGCGGGATGCCCGCCTCTGCTTCAACGTGCAAGGAAAGTCCCCTTTTCTTGAGTTCCGGCGTGAGCAGCCCCTTTACATCCTGCACAACTTCACTCAGAGAGATCTCTGCCATCTGCGGCTCCCCAAGCCTGGCCAGTCGGGAAAACGACCGGAGGAAAGTTGCCAGACGGTCCACTTCTCGAAGCAACTCGTGCAACAGTGCCTGAACCTCCCTCTCCAGATTGCCTTCCTCCTCCGCCACCTGGATTTTTGTTTTGAGGGCAGCCAACGGGTTACCGATCTCGTGCATGATGCCGGCCGTCATCTGGCCAATCGTAGCCAACTTGTCGGTTCGAGCCAGACTGCTCTGCAATTGCTGAAGCTGCTCTGTCCGGCGTGCCACTTCCCGCTCCAGTTCAACGTTCCACGCTGCTAAACGCTGCTGCGACTCGCGAAGTTGTTCGGTCATCGCGTTGAAATCAAACGCGAGCTCCTCAATCTCGTCTCCCGTGGCAATCTTCACTTGTTTAGACAAGTCGCCGCCAGCAATCTCGCGTGTTGCTTGACGCAGAATAGCCACCGGACGAGCCAAATAGTGGGCCACGAGAATCCCGACGACGGCCGCCACGGCGACTACTGCCGCCACAAGGACCGACAGGAAAACGCTCAGATGGCGGATAGGAGCTTCTATGGGCCCGATAGGGTAGGACATGATCAGAGATACCCGTTGTGCGGAATCGACGGGCCCAAAGGAGATGGCAGCGGCCGAGAGCAGAGCGCTCGGCATCTCCATCACCACGGTGCCTTCGGGATTTTTGAGGATGGCGGATACCTGCTCAAGCGTATAGTCTTTACCGAGCGAGCGCCGATTTGCAAGACCATAGAGACGTCGGTTCTCTTCCGATTCGCCGCTGTAACCCAGGTAGAAGCCTTCCCCATTCACCCACCATGCATGGGTTTCAGGCGGAAGCGGGCCGATGAGCGAAAAAAGATACTCTGTAAAGAGATTGATTATTAGCAGGCCGCGGCCCACTCCTTGTTGCCCCTCGACCGGGGTCGCAAAACGGAGGACACCTCGATAGGGTACCTCGACTTCTCCATGCTCTACGTTCAGATCTATCGGGGAAACGTAGACCTGCCCTTGAGGCAAGGCCAAAGCTTCTCTTACATAGTAGCGCTGGCTCTTGTCCTGCAGGTTCTGCCTAGCCACGATTTCGGGTCGCCCGTTTTCGACATTGAGACGCACTGTTTCGTGTCCCTTGCTATTCAGATAGCGTACTTGATAGTAGGCTCGCTTGCCTTGTGAGAAGATCAGGAACTCTTGCTCCATGCTTTCCCAAAGTGTGAAAATCTCTTCCGAGGACGCAGTGGCTTCGGCGGTCGCAAGTCGACGAATCACCGGGAGCTGGCTAAGAAACAGCAAGTCCTCCTCGACAGCTTCCAAGAACTGCCGGACTACTAAGGCCTTTGAACCGGTCTCGAAGGTGACACGCTGGGCGGCATTCTGGCGAAGCGACTCACGGATCACGGAGATTGTGAAGATGCCAATGGCAGCAGCAGGGACAACCGCCAGAGCGACCATGGGCACTACAATCTTAGTCAGCAGACTTACATGTTGCAGCCGTCTCTTCCAGGAGGTTGCTGCGGAGGCGGGGCTGGCCTCAGCTGGGGGTGCGCCGGGCAACTGACGTAAGAGCAAAATGCTTGCCACCGCTGCAGCGATGGCCGCTGCTGAGGCTCCGCGCAACAAGTGAAGAATCCGGATTATTTCCGGGCTCGCTTCGGTCAGCCACCACCGTTCGACGATCTCATAACCGACAAAGATGGGCGAGACCGCCAGCAAGCAGAGACCCAGGATCCGCAGCAGACCCGGCCGCTGCGCTCCCAAGGTATTCTCTTTCTCACGCTTGTGCGGCACCCTATGCCTTCCGCTCCCCTTCTTCCATGCACTTGCTCGAAGCAATTCAGCGCTTCATCTTACCATCTGCGTCGGGGATCTGGGCGAGCACTTTGCAGGGCGCCGGCATCGCTTCATAGCCGGGGCCGGATACCCCAACAACAGGATCGGTTCTCCAGGCCTTGGTTTAGCCCTGGAAAAAATCAATACAGGGGAATGAGATTTTCCCAACTCGGTCTTCAGCAGCGAAACATCCGCGCACTGTTGGAATCCCGCAATCATCTGGCGACAATCCCGACCAGTATTCAGGAGAGGTAGTACCTTGAATGGCCTCCTTTGCAGGTCAGATTCCGGTCGGCAATCAGGAGAGAGGCAATCCCTATTATCGAGGCAGCAGAGGCCGGATCAACTCGACCGGGACACCAAAATTACTCCCCGCAAAACCAGCCAAGATCGCGAAGTTGATACCAATGACGTCTCCGCGAGCGTTGAAGATCGGTCCGCCGCTGCCTCCCTGCGTCGTCTGGGCGTCGTAGACCAGCCGGTCGGGGAGCACATCTCCGAGGTGTCCTTGAGTGGCTATGGGACGGATCAAGTTGCGGCGAGCCAGCGCCTGCGCCAGTTGTTCCAG
>JACQGG010000121.1 GCA_016199665.1 Acidobacteriota bacterium
GCTGATCCGCCCCCCGGAAGAGCGGCCAAACTCGGCGCTGTAGTTGTTGACCAAAACGCGAAACTCCCGGATCGTATCCACCCCCAGGGTATTGCCACTCAGACCTCCGGGATTGGCGTTGTCTTTGTTGTTGATCACGGTGCCGTCCAGGGTATACGTGTTGGAGGACATGCGGGCGCCGGCCACAGACAGTTTTTCCCCCCTGCCAATGCCCGTGACCTCATTGGTGGCCTTGGTCGTCAGAATAACGCCCGGCTGCAGCGTCGCCAGTTGAAAATAATTGCGCCCGTTGAGCGGAAGATCCTGGATCCTTCGCGTATCGACCACACCGCCCAGGGCGGTGCCCGTCGTTTCAATCAGAGGGGCTTCGCCCGTCACCTCCACCCGCTCCGATATCTCCCCTACCGTCAAGGTGAAATCGACCGTCTCCTCCTGCCCTACCATCAGGGTGATACCGCGGCGCAGACTGGTCTGAAATCCCGCCAACTCCGCCACAACTTCGTAATTGCCCAGCGCCAACTGGGGAATCCGATACCTGCCTCCGTCATCGGTGATGATGACTCGAGTCTGCCCCGTGTCCACCTGTTTGACCGTCACATTGACTCCAGGCAGAAGCGCCCCCGAACTGTCTTTGATCACCCCCGAGAGGGTACCTGTGCTTACCTGGCCAAGCGCCACCCAACCGGCAAAAACCAGGACAACAACCTCGAAAAACAGTGCGCCGAGTTTTCCCTTGTTCATGGTCTTGCTCCTGAGGTCTTCCCACTCAGAAAAAGTAAGCCGAGTTCCCCGCCCCGGTTTCTCCCTGACGTGTGCCTGAAACAGCCGGACCCCCCGGGGATGCTGCGTCAATCGGTCCACAACATCGAGGGCTGCCGCGACAATTCATGCGCCTCTCTAACCTTGCAGGTAGTTCTTCATCCAGTGTTCGGCCATGTCGGCATAGCGAGCCCACCAGATGCCCTCAAACTTCTTCATATAATCAAACATTCGTTCGTGCACACTGATGCGGTCGGGGATACAGGAGCGATAGGTGTGAATTCCATAGAGCAGGGATCCGGGATATTCTTCCTGGCCGAGTTTGTAGTAGGAATCAAACGAGTCCTTAAGAAACTCGACGGCCTCTTGACCGCTTCGGAACCCTCGTATGCCTGCCCCTTCCGGGAAGACGGCATTATCGTTGCTGGTCCTGGAGCGATGCGGAATCACCACGATTTTCTTTCCATTCCGGGTCTTGATGCCGTAAGGCAGATCGTCGCCTTTTAGATCGCTGGTCCAAAGGTAGCCTTCATCCGCAAGAATCTCGGGGGTTTTCCCAGTGCACTGCGCCCCCGGGTTTTGCCATCCCACAGGCCGCTTTCCGGTGACCTTCTCGATAATTTCGGCCGACCGCTGAATTTCCCTTCGTTCTGCATCGGGCGTCATCTGGGTCGTGGGAACAGACTGATCGTAGCTTCTCGCCACGATTTCGTGGCCCTTACCGTACAGCTCTCGAAAGAGGTCGGGATATCTCTCCACCATTCCGGCGCTGGGAAAAATGGTGGCTTTAATATCAAACTTGTCAAGCAGCTTGATGGCACGCCAAATGCCCACGGTAAACACATACTGGTCCTCATCGGAGTGCAGCGACAGATCCTGGGTGACTTTGCCGCCCGGACCCTGGCCGGCGCCTGAACCCTGGGATGGCCGATTCCAGCGCCACTCAGCGGCCACGTAGGCGTGAACGCAAAGGGGGCCTCCATTGGGCCAGCGAACCTTTCCGGCCCGTTCACGGTAAGGAATCCGCATTTCTTGAAAGGGCCAGTCGGGAAATTGCGCTGAAGGGCCGCTGCTTCCTTCAGCCTGTGCGGAGGCGGCCGCCGTGGAAGCCGGGCGCCCGGAGGCGATAAACGCTCCGGCGACGGTAAACGCCTTGAAAAGATCTCTCCTTAACATGGGGATACTCCCTCCTATTCGTGGCGGTGGGTTTCAAGCGAATGATGGCATTGTTACTAGATAGAGTCAACATCGATGCGCGCAACGCTCTGTACCGTCAGAGCTGATTGGATATTGAAGAGCCCTGGCGGGCGAAGGAGGCGGAGTCTGCGACTGTCCCAAGCCGAACGGCGGCGCGCCTCCTTTTGAGATCCGGGAGTGACCGAGAAAAAGAGACGCTGCAGATCCCGGTTGCCATCACCCGACAAGAACAGGTTTCAGCGCAGCGTCTGGTTAAAAAAATCAAGGGTCCGCTGCCAGGCCAGCTTGGCGGCGCCCTCGTCGTAACGGGGCGTCGTATCGTTATTGAAGCCATGATTGGCGCCGGGATAGAAATGCACCGAGTAGCCGACATTGTTTGCTTTCAGCGCAGCTTCGAATGCGGGCCACCCGGCGTTGACGCGATCATCCAGGCCGGCGTAGTGAAGCAGCAGCGGGGCCTTGATCCGGGGGACGTCCGCAGCCGGCGGTGGGGGTCCGTAGAATGCAACCGCCGCCGCCAGGTCCGGAATTCGCACTGCCAGTCTATTGGCGTATCCCCCTCCGATACAAAAACCGACCGCGCCCACCTTGCCGGTGCATTCGGGATGCGATTTCAAATAGCCGGCGGCAGCAACAAAGTCTTCGGTCATTTTGTTGCCATCGAGCCTGCTCTGAAGCTCCCGCCCGGCGTCGTCATCCCCCGGATAGCCGCCAACAGGCGTGAGGCCATCCGGCGCCAGGGCCAGGAAACCCGCAATGCCCAGGCGTCGGGCAATATCTCCGATATGAGGAGTGAGCCCCCTGTTTTCGTGGATGACGACAATCCCAGGCAACTTGCCGCGGGCGTTTGCCGGGCGGACCAGGTACGCGCGGATCGTCCCGTAGCCCTCCGGCGATGAGTAGTTGAGGGACTCGGTCTTGAGTCGCTCATCATCTTTGGCGATCTGCTGCGCTTCAACATACTTCGGGTTCAAGCTCTCCAAGATCGCGGCCGCCGACAGCCCGCCCACCGCAAACTTCCGCGCTCCCTCCAGAAATTCACGGCGGCTGATGATGCCGTGAACGTAACGGTCAAAAAGATTGAGAAGTTCCTGATCAAAGTCGCTCGCTTTCTTTCGCTCCATGGCAGTGACTCCTGTTCTGAAAATCTTCCGGGTTACTGGCGCAAAGGATATCACGTTCTCCGGTGGGAAGATCCCGGCAACTCCGTGTCCCCGGTGGCGGCTTGTCACCACCGGCCGGGCCGGCCGGGCCGGTGGCCTGCTTGCAACCGCGCGCGAAAAGGTGTTACAAGTACGTATTTCTGCCAACATGGAAAAGTCTGACGGGAGCTTGTTTGCGCTGTAATGTGAAGATCTCCGCCGTAGGCAAGTGTCTGCCGGAGCGGCGGCTGACCAATTTCGATCTGGAGAAGACGGTTGATACCTCCGATTCCTGGATCGTCGAGCGCACCGGAATCTCCGAGCGCCGCGTCGTGTCCAATGGTCAGACCAACAGCGATCTGGCCGCCGGCGCCGTGCGGCAGTTGCTCGAAGCGCGGCAGATCGGCGCCGACGAGATTGATCTGATCATCGTGGCGACGGTGACGCCCGACATGTTTTTCCCGTCCACCGCCTGCATACTTCAGGACAAGATTGGAGCGACCCAAGCCTGGGGCTTTGACCTGTCCGGGGCCTGCTCGGGATTTCTCTACGCCCTGGCCAGCGGCGCCCAGTTTATCAGCACCGGGATTTATCGAAAGGTCCTGGTCGTCGGCTCCGACGTGATGA
>JACQGG010000132.1 GCA_016199665.1 Acidobacteriota bacterium
AACGTTGAAAGCTTAGCAGCCGGAGCGGTCAGCGCTAACAAACACCTCTCGATTGTGTTCCCCGGTTCTTCCTCTATTCCACCTGGCTGTTCCCGATGTTCCTCCTGATTTACAAGAAAGTCGAAATTCGCGGGAACAAGACAATTCGGCCGAAAACAGCTTCTCCTGGGAACCAGAGATTGACCGTGAAAAGGGCTACCCGGTGTCCTGGGAGGTAGTTTGAGCGTGGACCCCCTGCTGAAGGCCGAAGACGTAGCGAGGCTGTTCGAGGTAGCACGGACATGATCGGCAAACCCATTGTCCTCATCCAGGTTCCCAATCAACGACTTTTTGGCACCAAGGCAGCGGCACGGTACCTCGGAATCCACGAGCATACCCTGCGAAAATATGCGGATCTTGGCAGGATCAAGGCCCGCCGCCTTCTGGACGACAGCAGGCGAGCCCGGCGGGTGTTTCCATTGGAAGAACTGGATAAATTCATTGAGTCCCTGCCCCAGTGGTATGATTCGGCCGACGGTGTCGAAAACTCCGGAGTAGAAAGGAGTAAGACCCATGGGGATTTGTAAGGAGAAAAATCACCAGGGTCGAGTGCGATACGTGGTTTCACGATACTGGCCGCAAGACTCCGGACGGCTCAGAAAGTACGCACCGACCCATGAAGCAGCAAAGGCACTGCTGAGGCGAGTGGAGCAGGCTATTTTCGATGGAACTTGGCAACGTTTACGGGGGGAACTCAAGGGGCTGCCCGAGGTCACCGAAGAGGGGGAGCGACCGGTTGTTACCTTCTCGAACTTTGCCGACAATGTGTTCGTGCCTAACTATGCAAAGGTTGCCAACAGGAACTGGATAGACAAAGAATACCGGCTTGGGCATCTGAAGAAGTTTTTCAACGACCGGCCGCTCGCCAGCATCCAGCTCACGGACCTGATGGCGTACAAGAAGTGGAGGCAGGAAGCGGGGGTCACAAATGCAACGATCAATCGGGAGTTGGCGTGTCTCTCCAAACTCTGCGTTTATGCTTTGGATATAGCCGCGATCAAGTTCAACCCGATGCCGAACCGCTGTAAGTGGGCGCTAAAGGAGTCACCAAAAGCCAGCAAGATTCCCACGTTGGAAGAATACTGGTTGCTGGTCGAGTCAATACCCGCTGCTGAGACTGCGGCTCTCGTGGCTCTGATCGGGGAATGTGGTCTGCGGGTGTCTGAGGCGCTGAAGCTGGAGAAAAACCTCGTGGACAAGCAGCGCCGCATGCTCACGGTGCATTACACGAAGGACAGCGAGCCAAGGACCATTCCGTTGTCTCCGTTTGCCCTGGAGAAGTTGATGACCGTGCCAAATGTGCTCGGGCAACCGTACCTCATCATCAACCCGAAGACAGGCCGAAGGTACCGCAGCATTCGCGGTTCGTTCGAGGCGGCGCTAATCAGATCTGGACTGGAAGGAATCACGCTGAAATCCCTACGCAATTTCAGGGGAACTCAGTGGGCCATGGATGGTGTGGATCTCCGGACCATCCAGGAGTTGATGGGGCATTCTGACGTTCGGACTACGATCAAGCACTATGCCCGGTATCAGAAACAACATGCTTTCAAGGTAGTCATGAAGGTACAGCAGCAGGAGTTCCAGCAGCGCTGCACAGGAGAAAAACAGGAGGTGGCAAGCCTGCAGGCGTAAAATTGGCGGAAGATATTGTAGGATAAGTGGATTACATTCATGAGTATGCCGAAGTGGCGGAACTGGCAGACGCACTGGACTCAAAATCCAGCGGGGGTCACCCCCCGTGGGGGTTCGACTCCCCCCTTCGGCATTTTAAATCAGCAACTTAGCGGCGACATCCACGAAATCCACAATTACCGACTTTGCCTCCATCCACTTTTCGTCCACCTTCTGCAGCAAGTTCACGTTTCTCGGCCTCCCGAGCGGACTTGACCGCGTGAGTCTGCAGGCGATGAGCCGTTCCACAAAGGTTAGCCGAGAGAGATAAGAACGCTGTATACTTCGCGCCAATGCCATCTGACCTGACCTTTATCACGAATGAGCCGGGTCTGAGTTTGCGCGAGCGCCTTGACACCTTGCTCGCTAACGACACCCGCTATTTTGACTCCCTCGTTGCTTATTTTTTTATTAGCGGTTTTTATAAGCTGTACCCGGCGCTGGAGAAGGTTGAGAAAATTCGCATTTTGGTGGGTCTCCAGGCCGATCACACCGCCTACGAACTTCTGCAAAGGGCCAAAGAGCAGGACGAATTAATGCTGAAGTCTCATGCGTCTGCAAAAGAGCAAATCGCCAGAGATGTACTGGGCGAACTCGAAAGATCCGTCGACAGCGCGGAAATCGAGACCGGCGTTCACAAGTTTGTTGAGTGGGTTCGCTCGGGTACTCGAAGCAGCTTCAGCGTGATGTCGTAGTTGAGCGTAGTGGAGCGGATTCTGGAGGCGAAGCGGATCGACCCGAAGGCAGACACCACCGTGCTGGAGCGCCAAATCGACGAGCGCATTTATCACCTCTATGGCCTGACTCCCGACGAAATCAAACTGGTGGAGGAGAGCGTCCGGAGGTAACAACGCAATGATGACCCTCCGACAATTCTCCGCGGGTTTGAAGAGCGTGCCTGCCGCCACGACGTGGTATCTGGCCGATCTCGGCGAGGCACGCGGCAAAGAGGAGTTGTTCAGCAAACAGTCGCCGCAAAAGCTGAAGGTGCTGCGCGAGCACGCGTTCATTGAAAGCGCCGTTTCGTCCAACCGCATCGAGGGCGTGGAGATTGAGCAATCCCGCATCGGCACGGTCGTGTTCGGCCGGCGGCTCTTGCGCGACCGCGACGAGGAGGAGGTGCGCGGTTACCGTGACGCGCTGAAGTTGATCCACGAGCGAAACGCGAAGCTGCCGTTGTCGGAAAAGACAATCCTGGAACTACACCGACTCAGTCGCGGCCAGATCGAGGATGCGGGGAAGTTCAAGACCGAGGACAGTGACATCATCGAGAAGTTTCCCGATGGCCGCGTCCGCGTTCGGTTCAAGACCACTCCCGCCGCAAAGACGGACGCGGCAGTGCGGGAATTGGTGACGCTGTGCCAGGATTGTGTGTGCGGGCGATGGGCGCATCCGCTGATTACGCTGGCGGCCTCGAACCTGGATTTCCTGTGCATCCATCCGTTTCGAGACGGCAACGGGCGCGTGTCGCGTCTGTTGCTCCTGCTGCAGTGCTATCATTTTGGCTACGAAGTGGGCCGTTACATCAGCCTGGAGCGGCTGATCGAGGAGAACAAGGAGCGCTACTACGAGACGCTGGAGCAAAGCTCGCAGCGCTGGCACGAAGGCAAGCACGATCCGTGGCCGTACATCAATCACGTCTTGTTCATTCTCAAGACGGCGTATCAGGAATTCGAACAGCGTGTCAGGCAGATTGCATCTCCCAAGGGGGCGAAGGCGGAAATGGTTTTGGCCGCGATCGCCAGCCAGCTTGGAGAATTTCGGCTGGCGGACATCGAGCGCGCCTGTCCAGCAGTGGGTCGGGAATGGATTCGCACGCTCTTGTCAGACTTGAAGGCCACAGGCGACGTGACATGCAGCGGCAAGGGCCCTGCGGCTCGCTGGCGTTATCGTGGGAGTAAGGGTAGTGCCGCCAAGTGAGGGTATTAGTGAGGGTATCGAACAGCCACATGGGCGCCGCCAGGAAGCGCGATCCCGAAGGCGGACACAAACGATTTGGCAGGTGGAACTACTGAAGACAGAAGGCAGCTTCTGTCGTGTCAGCCCTCGGGGCTGCGCTAACCGGCAGGGTGGTTTTGGTCCGCGTTACGAAGTCAAAGGCGAGCTTATGTGCCCGGACGGCCGTCGACCGCGTGTACCAACGGTGTGGCAAGTGGAAAAAGGGCAAATTGCCCGCGACCCATCACCGCGTATCCTGTGGAAGAGTTATGATTAAAGAACATGATTGCATTGTGCTAACGCAAGACCTTCCTGACGAGGGACTGCGAGCCGGTGATGTGGGCACAGTGGTACGCATTCATCAAGGCAGCGCAGCCTATGAGGTCGAGTTTGTCACGCTGACCGGTCAAACGGTGGCCGTTGCCACGGTGCAGGCGCCCCAGTTGCGCCCCGGTGAACCGCCGCGACCTTTTTCACGTGCGCGAACTGGCTGCCAAGTGAACGATTGCATCGTCGCCGCGAATAAACGCGATCGCGAGGAGACACGACCGAGTGGGAGCGGGACATTGTCCGCTTCGTTTATGAGCTCTACGACCTGACCCCCCAAAAAATCAAATTGGTCGAAGAGACCGGGCGCATCCTCGCGGCGAAAAAGCGCGATCCCGCCCGGAATTTTCCGGTCGTTGCAAGACCGCGAAGCCCGGTCATTCTTCCGCGGCCAGGGTAAAAATCTCACGCCGTCCCGATTGGGTAATGGCGATGACCTTCTCATACCAGGCGCGCCAATCGGGACTGCCGGTGATCATCTTGCCGCCCCGCTCCCAGTCGCTCAGCGAGTCGAAAGTGCTCTCAAAGACCAGGGTGTAATACGGGCCGACCAAGTCGGTGAGAACCCGCATCGACTTGGCGTCATAGCCGCACTTCTTGTTTAGAATCAGCCCTTCCTTCCAAAGGGCGACCGCCCCGCGGGCGCTGCCGAACTTGATCTGAAAGATGTCACGAATCACAATCATGGCAAATCTCCCTCTGCAAAGTGACGAGGATCAGGTGGGTCGCACAGACTTGCCGGATGTCACCTTTTTCCCTGTCCCGCTATCAGAAAGCACACAGCTTATCTGTGGCGCCCTCAGGGTGTAAAGGAAACAACCCGGGCGCCTCCCAAACAGGGTAAAATCTCATCGGCGGGTGCAGAATCGAAATACATGCGGCCGTTTCGTTGTAACGTTAGTCACCGAATCGGGCCGGCCGATTCTGATACAAAGCAGGGCGCGCGGCGGACTTGCTGAGGCCCTTTCGCTGTAATATGAATCACGAAAGTTGCCGCTGAACTTCCCACGGCCAGACCCTCGCGCCAGCGTTGCCGGCCGCCAGGCGAAGCTGCCTGCAACCTGTTGGCAGGCAGTATGATATTGACACTGCAGCGGCATGCTGAGACAATCAAGGCGGCCGATTCTATGCTTTCCAAGTCGGCTTCCCGGGGACAACCATGCGAACGGATCGATTTTACGGATTTGTTGCGCTGGCTGCCGCCATCCTGATTGGTGGAAGCTGTGCTTTTCTCAGCGGACAGGGAGGGCTGAAGCCTGAGCCGCAGGCCGCTGCCGCCGCCCCTCGGCCGCTTGCGCCGCCGGGCGCTGCCGCCGCCCCTCATGCTCAAGCCAACGACCGCACTTTACGCGAGGCGCGGCCCGGCGAGGTCTGGATCACCCAACCCACCGTCGAGGCCACACTTCCGCAACTCCCTTCCCGAGCGATTCAGAATCCGAACGTTCTGAACGATACAACTGCGCCGACGCTCCCGCAGAATTTGGCCGTGCGCACTTCGGGACTTTTTGGATTCTCCGCCAACTGGAGCCCGTCCTCGGACGCTGAGTCAGGAATTTCCTACTACGCCTACGCTATCGGAACAGGCGCCACCGGATCGACGGAAGCGAACGTCAAGTACTGGCAGTCGGTCGGCAACAACCCGCGCGTGAACGTCAATATTGTCCTGACACAAGGCCAGGTCTACTACTTCTCAGTGAAGGCAGTAAACGGGGCCAACCTGCATAGCGATTTGGCTCGAAGCCCTCCACTCACGGCCACGCCGCTGACCTATGGACAGGCCGATTACCGGGTTTCTTTCGCCATCTCCCCGGTGGGCTATGACGAAAACGGTCCCACTGCAACTTGGTCGGTGGCCAGGTCGGCCGAAATCATGGGCTTTTTGGACAAGATGGCTCCGGTGTTGTACGACCTCTACGGGCCGCCCTCATCCCCCTACACTCTCACTCTGGTCCGCGACTTGCGTTACACCTCATCCGCTGTTTTTTTCCCCTCCACCGACGAAATCCACCTCGGCGACAACGCCAGCTACCAGTTGATCACCCACGAGCTTGTCCACGGATGGCGCAGAGACCGACTCCTGGCCAGCGACAACCTGTGGCAGTACAACCCGACGTTGAGCGGCTTCGAAGAGGGGTTTGCCCAAGCGGTCTCCTATGAAGCCATGACGGAATTTGCGCGGCGTTATCCCACTTTTGGGCTTACCCAGCAGATCTATCAGTCGAGCAATGAATGGGACTACGACTTTCAGAACACACCGGAACTGCGGACGACCGACTTCTGGAGCGATTCCGGCGGCATGCTCCTGTACTGGGTCCGATACGAGGTGGCGGCCGCGGCGCTGGCAAAGATTGCAAGAGAACACCCCGGTTTCTACCGCACCTTCAATGCAGAGTTTTATCGACGCCTCAACACCAATCCGATCCTCACCTCGTCGCGCGCTCTGGTCAAGGAAATCATCCAGACCGTTGCTCCAACGATCGAGGGGAAAGCCGCGTCAGATTGGATCGACCAGCAGTACATCTTTGACTGCGCCGTTCACCCTGGAAAGAAGGTGTGGCTGTTCACACAGCATTATCCGTGGACCGAGTATTTCGCTTTCAACCGAACTTATTTCTACGAGACTTTCTCCAACGGCTCAGACTGGTCCTACTGGAATGGATCCGGATACACTTACTACGGCCTCAATGGATCCCAGGGCCAGGGAACGCTTCGCGCCAGCGGTGGAAACACCGTCTGGCAGAACTCGCTGCTCATCAGCCCCACGGATAACCCGCCTGTGTTCTATGGCTTTGGCAAGGACGACATCAATTTGACGACTCAGGCCACCAACCTCCCCTGGCCCGGAGGGGATCCGAGCAAGTTCGTGACCGGCCTCTTGTCCCTGGACTTGTACAAGCTGACGGTTCAATTCACGTCCGGCTCCAGCAGCGTCACCAACAATTACTACCGGGTTATGGGAAGAGAACTGCGCAGCACAACCGGATTATTCGGAGGAATTATCGGCGCCAACGGCGGCCAGATATACCTCAACCACAGGAACTACCCGTCCGGCTCTCCGGTTCCGATCGTCAACTCCGCATTCTGGACGACCGCGCCGTGGGCCACCATTCCGCACCCTGCGACCAACTCCGTGGACACCGAGCCGGGGATTGTCGACGTCACCTATGTCGATGCAACGGGAAAAGTGTACACGGATACTCGCACTATCGGTTACGGCAGCTGGAATGGGAACCAGGCTTTTCTGTTTGACGTCTCCAAGATGCATGCCACGAGCGGGGTGGATTTGGCGATTTCGAAGACTCACAGCGGAAACTTCGTCATTGGCGCCAACGGCGTTTACACGATTTCCGTTCGAAATACAGGTTCAGCCGCCAGCAGTGACGTCATCACGGTGACCGACACCCTCCCGGCCGGCATGAGTTTTGTATCAGGCGCGGGAGCCGGCTGGACATGCTCCGCTTTCGGCCAAGCCGTCGTCTGTGCAACTTCAGCTTCGATCGCGGCCGGAGCCAGCGCCGCCAGCCTGACGCTGACGGTAAGCCTCGGAACGGGAGCCCAGGGGACGGTGACCAATCGGGCCAGCCTCTCCAACTCCAGCGACGCAAGCCCGGCCAACAATACCGCCGCCGACAGCACGACGGTCCTGAGCGGGACCCCTCCGGCGGCGCCGAGCGCTCTAACCGCGATAGCCTGTTTCGGCTCGGAAATCAACCTGAGATGGACCGACAACAGCGGCGACGAGACGGCGTTCATTCTGGAGAGAAAAGTCGGACTGAGCGGAAGCTACACGGCGGTGCAGACTCTGGCAGCCAATGCCACCGGCTATCTGGACCGTGGACTCACCGCCCTTGCCACCTACTACTATCGTATCCGGGCCAGCAATGACATCGGCGCTTCCGATTACTCCAACGAAACCAACGCGGCGGTTGCTTCGACGTCGATTTTCACCGATGACCCCGCGACGGCAGGCATTACCCCGGTGAGAGCCGTGCACGTAACCGAGCTGCGACAGGCAGTGGACGCGGTGCGGGCTTGCGCGGGACTGACTGCGGCCACCTGGACCGACCCCTCTCTTGATGGCGCCTTCATCAGGGCCGTGCACTTTCAGGAGCTCCGCGACAAGCTGGCGCCAGCGCTGGCCACGCTCGGTTTGCCGGCCCAGGTCTACACGGACGATCCTTTGGCGCCCGGGACGACGATAAAGAAGGTCCATCTGCAGGAGTTGCGCCAGGCAATCAGGTAATAGCCTGGTAGAAGTGCGACGCTAGTCTGGCTCCTTCGCCGGCCGGCAAGCCGCCTGGGCCCAGGCCCGGCCGGCTTCGTGCAGCCCGTTAAGAATGCCTTCCAACTCGAGCCTCTTCTCTTCCAGGGCCTCTTCGCTCAGGTCTTTGTCCAGAAACATCGGCTTTGCAATGTCGATTCGAACTGGGGAGAACGGCAGCGGGATCTGGAATTGGTCCCATGAAGCAAGTACCTTGGCGCGCCTCGCTTCGATATGAAAGGGAAGGATGGGATGCCGGGAGTAACTGGCGAGCCAGGTAACTCCGTGCTGGACGCGATACCGCGGTCCCCGCGGACCGTCCACAGTAAATGCAACATCGGCTCCGTCTTTTAGTGTTCGGATCAGGCTGAGAGTCCCTGGAACGGCGCCGCGCGACGTGGAGCCCCGGCTGCTCCCATACCCGAAACGGCGGATGACATGGGCAATGTACTCGCCGTCCCTGTTTCTGCTGGTCAGGACGACAATTCCCCGATTACGCCAGAAGAAGGTGGCCGGCAGAATCCGGCCATGCCAGAAAGCGAATATGACGGGAATGTTCCCCTGCTCCAGCCTCGTGAAATGCTCCAGACCGAAGATCTGCCAGCGCCAGGTCCGCGCCAGAGCTTGGATAAGAAGCCACCCGACCCAGCCGATCGCGAGAAAGTAAAAATCGCGCCAGATCCCACAACGGACGTGTCGCTTCTCTTCGGGGAGGTTATTTCCTGCAGCTTCCATCGAGTCGAGCATCCGAACACAAGGATAAACGATGCCGCAGGTAAGACGAAGCTCCAAGCAGAGGACCCGGGACCGCCCTCCTGGAATCCCCACGGGTTATAACCGGATGAAACCGGATGCAACTGACTGTACATCCGGGCTCAAGCGGCGTATAGTATTCCCGCATCTATCAGACTGATTGCTCGCTCCGAATAGCCCGTCGGCAATTCCGAACGATTCCTTCATCCGATATTATGGCGGGCGCAGTGCCCGCGGAGACGCGACGAATATGGCAAACAAACTTTACGTAGGCAACCTCGCCTTTGCGGTCAGTGAAGCATCCCTTGAGGGTTTCTTCACGGAAAACGGGGTTAAGGTGGAGAAAGTCGAGCTGGTGCGAGATACCGGCACGGGAAAATCGCGCGGGTTTGGCTTCGTTCAGTTGGAAGTGGGTCAGGACATGCAAGCCGCGATCAAAGCCACGGACGGCAAAGACCTGAGCGGCCGGCAAGTGACCGTCAACGAAGCAAGAGAGCGGCCGCGTGACTCCCGGGGAGGGGGCCGGCCGTCGTCGGGCGGAAAAGGTGGCCGAGGACGGTTCCGGGGGGGCAACAGGCGCGATTACTAGCGGCCTGTAACGCAAATCAATAGCAATTGAGACCCGCGTCGGCGAGTCTCCCCGGCAGCGCCTCCGTGTGGCGCATTCTCGGCCCGGCAAGAAGGACGTGATGGAAAGAAATGTCGTGTGCGATTTGGAACCCAGGTTCGCCGAGCTGAGTCCTGAGAGAAGACTGGCAGCCGCCGTTGTGCGTCTGGCATGGGAAGACACTTTTGCCGAGACCGGCGCGCAGAATCCGCTCAGGGCGGGTGAACTGAGAAAGCGGAGGGAAGCCGCAATCCGGTGGATCCTGCACGACCAGGATTTTATCTACTGGTGCGAAATGTCAACCATGAATGCGCGGGCCGTGCGCGCCCGGTTTGAGTCCGAGCTGGCGCGGCAGCGCATTGAGTCGTAACCAGGCGATTCTTCGCACCCATGCTTCGGATCTCCGCCGCATCATTCTTGGACTGTGGGTGTACAATCGATGATGGATGAACACACGGTTTGGCCCGCTGTCGGTCAACGATGCTCATTGCCACTTCTTCTCCGATTCATTTCTCTCGGCGATGGCCGGCCAGAAATTCAAGACAGGAGATTCCGTCGGGAAGGCGATCGAAATTCTGGGTTGGGACCGGCCGCCGGCGGATCCAGTGGACTTGGCGCGGCAATGGGTCGCCGAGCTGGATCGACATTCTGTGAGCCGCTCCGCGCTGATCGCCAGCCTGCCGGGAGATGAAACCTCGGTGGCGGCGGCGGTTGCCGCCTACCCGCAAAGATTCGTCGGCTTTTTCATGCTTGATCCCACCCAGCCGGATGCCGTGGAGCGCACCCGGCGGGCGTTTGGAGAATTGCGCTTCCGGTGTGCCTGCCTTTTCCCCGCAATGCATCGGTACCCGCTCAGCGACCCTCGGGTCAGCGCCGTGATGGACGCGGCCAGCGGGATTCCAGGGTGTGCGGTCTTTGTGCACTGTGGTGTCTTGACGGTGGGTATCAGGAAAAAGCTCGGGCTGGGGAGTCTATTCGACTTGAGTCTTGGAAATCCGCTGCATCTGGGGCTGCTTGCCGCAGCCTATCCCGGCATTCATTTCATCATCCCTCACCTCGGAGCCGGGCTGTTCCGGGAGGCGCTGATGGCGGCGGATACCTGCCCCAACGTCTACCTGGACACCTCAAGTTCCAATTCCTGGGTGCGATACTTGAACATCACGCTGCAGCAGGCGTTGCGCCAGGCCCTTGACGTCGTCGGACCCCAGCGTCTACTATTTGGTACCGACTCATCTTTCTTTCCGCGCGGCTGGCACAGAAAGATTTTCGACGACCAGTTGTTCGCCCTTGAGGCGCTCCAGGTGGAGCGATCGGTGGCGGCGGCAATTCTGGGCGGAAATTTCGAGCGGCTTTTTCCTCTGTGATGCCGCAGGTCGCTTGAGACGCGCAATCTTGAGCTGAACTCATAACGTTGATTGGAGCCACATGATGAAGATAGAAGATGGTCTGCTCCGGCCCTCGAAAAAAGACAGAATGATCCTGATCGCTTCGGGATTTGTATTTCTCTTTCTGATCGCGGCGGTTGACTTGATGACCGGTCCCGAGATTGCCTTTTCAGTATTCTACCTGGCGCCGATTTCGCTGGTTGTGTGGAGCGCCGGAAGGGGCCTGGGAATTCTCGCCTCTCTCACGGGAGCCGCCCTTTGGGTTCTGGCCGATGTCGCCGCAGGTCAGCAATACTCTCATTTCCTCTTACCCTACTGGAATGGGGCGGTCCGGCTCGGATTCTTCCTGGTCGTCACTTTTCTTATGTCGTCATTCAAGGCGGCCCTGGAGCGCGAAAAATGGACGGTGGCGCGTGAACAGCGGCGCATGTTCGTCGTGCTCATGGAACAGCTTTACACTCCCATCGCCGGAATCCTGGGCAACGCTTCGCTGCTTGCGCGCGAGGATCTTCCTCCCGCCGCGAAGCTGTGCGTAAGTGAAATTCGGCAGTTTGCGGAGCAGATACAGTCGATCCTTCTGCAATTGAAAGAGCTGGAACCAGCGCCAGGACCGCCGGTCTTTGCCTCCAGGATTCCCATGGCCGGAAAGTAGCTAAGCTAGCTGCTAAGCTAGTCCAGCCGCTTTTGAAAGCGGAGCACGCTCAGTCCCAGCACCACCGCGCCATATACGAACAAAGCTGCCATCTGGGGCCAGAGAACTTCAACGCCGCTGCCCTTGAGAAAGATACCCCGGAGAATCTCGATAAAGTATCGGACCGGATTTGCGTAGGTGAGATACTGCACCGCCACCGGCATATTTCGGATCGGAAAAGCGAATCCGCTGAGCATGAACGCCGGCATGACAAAGAAGAACGATGCCATCATCGCCTGCTGCTGCGTGTGAGAGATGGTGGAGATGAACAGCCCTGCGCCCAAAGACGTCATCAGAAAGAGAATAGAGCAACAGAGCAGCAGCCAGCCCTGCCCCCGAAATGGAATCCGAAACACGGCCAGCGCCGCACCCGTCACCAGAACCATGTCGCACAGCCCGACCAGAGCAAAGGGCAGCGTCTTGCCCAGGATCAGCTCGATCGGCCGAATCGGCGTCACCATCAGTTGTTCCATGGTTCCGATCTCCTTCTCGCGCACCAGGGCCATCGCCGTCAGGATCAGTGTCACGATCGTGATAATGTTGGCCACAACGCCCGGCACATAGTAGTTGCGGCTTCGCAAATCAGGGTTGAACCAGACCCGGCTGCGAATGGCCAGCTCCGGAAGAGCCGGCCTGAAGATTCCATCCGCCCCGATGAAAAGTTTTTCCTGTTGCTGCCGGGCCAGCTTCTGGCCGGCGAAACTTGCCACGACTTGCGCGGCGTAGCTGGACACTACGGAGGCGCTGTTGGAATTTGCACCGTTGACGATCACCTGGACTGAAGCGCTGCCGCCATGCTGGATCTCACGGGCGAAACCGGGCAGCACCGAAATCACGGCCTGGACCTGTTCTCGGTCCAGTAATGGCTGGACCTGATCGGGTCGGTCCGGTGTGGCGACAACCTGAAAATACCTGGAACCCTCAAAAGCCGCGAGCAATTCGCGACTGACCGGCGTTCGGTCCAAGTCAACCCAGGCGATGCGGCTGAATTCCACGTCCAGGTTGACCGCAAAGCCAAAGATGAGGAGCTGCAACAGCGGGGGCAAGAACAAAAGCACTCGCATGCGCGGCTCCCTCAAGGCTTGGCGAAGCTCTTTACCGATAATCTCCCGAATCCGGCTTCCCATGGCGCTGCCTTCCAGCGACGGCGGGATTTCCCGCCATGTTCTCAGGCTATTTTCTGCTTAAGCTTTCGAGTCGCCAGCATAAATACAATCGCGGCATAGCCCAGTAGCAGGGCCAGTTCCGTCCCCAGCATCGCGGTCCCGATTCCCTTTAGAAAAATGCCTTTGACAATCGTGACAAAGTAGCGGGCCGGCACAAAGTAGGTCAGAAGACGGACCACCGCCGGCATGCTTTCAAACGCATAAATGAAACCCGACAGAAGGAACGCGGGCAGGAATGAAGTCAGCGTACCGAGCTGGTAAGCCTGCAACTGGGATCGCGTCGCTGCGGAAAGGAAAATTCCCCAACAGAGCGAGCCGAACAGGAAGACGCAGCCTGTTAAAAAAAGAAGGGTTACGCTTCCCCGCAATGGCACGTCAAAGACAAAGACACCGACGCCGATGGCGATCAGCATGTCGGCCACACCGACGACAAAAAAGGCGGAGAGCTTGCCCAGCACGATTTCCGCAGGGCGCAGCGGCGTGGACAGAAGTTGCTCCATGGTTCCCATTTCCCACTCGCGCGCGATGGTCAGTGAAGTCAACAGCGAGGCGATAATCATCATAATGACCGCGATCAAGCCGGGAACGATGTAGTTCTTGGATTTGAGGTCGCCGTTGTACCAGACCCGTATGCGAGGTTCCACGGCGGGCCGCAGCCGGCCTCCCCCTTTGCGATCCAGCGCCTGGACGCGCAGCTCAAAGGCGTAGGCCTGAATGAGCGCCTCGGCATATCCCAGGGCGATCCCGGCGGTGTTGGAATCACTTCCGTCGACCAACAGTTGAATCTCCGCCTCGCTTCCACCGGAGAGACGGCCGGAGTAGCCCTGAGGAATGACCACCCCCAGCAGGCACTGGCTCCGGTTGATCCGGCTTTCGATGCTTGGGTATCCGCCTTCGGATTCCAGAATCTGGAAGAATCGGGATGCGGCAAATCGCTCCATCAACTCCCGACTTTGAGGGCTCCGGTCCATGTCGTAGACAATGGTGGGAACGCGGTCCACATCGAGGCTGAGAGCAAAACCGAACAGCAGCAGCATGACCAGCGGCATGGCCAGGGCCATGATCAGGCTCCTTGGATCCCGCACGATGTGAAGGAACTCCTTTCTGGCCATGGCCCGCGTGCGTCGCAGATTCACTTCAGGCTCCGCTCCTCTTCTTCAATCATGGCGACGAAAACATCCTCCATGGACGGCGGGATCCGCTCCAGCCGCTTCACCTCGATTCCGCTGCTTTCCAGAATGCGCCGGATCCGCTCTGCTCCCTCCGCCGGTTCAGCAACCGTCACGTGAAGACCGCCGCCGAAGACCGCCACATCCAGAATGCCGGACGCAGCCTGCAATGCAGTCATGCTTTCCAGAACGGCGGATGACTCCAGATGCATCAGGGAATGGGATCGCGGCGCGGCGCGCAGTTCCGCCGGCGCTCCAAGCGCTATGATCCTTCCCCGGTACATCAGCGCCAGGCGGCCGCAGTACTCGGCCTCGTCCATGTAATGCGTCGAAACAAAAATGGTGCGCCCTTCATCGGAAAGCCGGTAAATCAAATCCCAAAAGACACGCCGGGCGATCGGGTCGACTCCGGAGGTGGGCTCGTCGAGGAAAAGAATGGACGGCTGGTGGAGAATCGCGCAGCCCAGCGCCAGCCGCTGCTTCCAGCCGCCGGCCAGCAGGCGGGCCATGGTGGTTCGCTTTTCCCGGAGGCCGGCCATCTGCAACACGGCCTCCCTCCGTTCGGCACGGAGCGGCTCGGGAATGCCGTAGATGCCGCCAAAAAAATTGATGTTCTCCTCCACCGTCAAATCATCGTAAAGCGAGAACTTCTGCGACATGTATCCGATATGCTGCTTGACCGCTTCGGCTTGCGTGGCCACGTCAAAGCCGCTGACTCTGGCCCGGCCCGCGGAGGGCGCGAGCAAACCGCAAAGAATTCGAATCGCCGTGGATTTTCCGGCTCCATTGGGACCCAGAAAGCCGAAGATCTCCCCGGGCCTGACGGAAAAAGAGATCCGGTCGACGGCAACGAAATCACCAAATTTCCTGACCAGATGGTCGACTTCGACCGACCAGGAATTTTCCGGCGCTTCCAATACAGTTGCCATCGGATGGGATTGTTTCTGGCTTCGGGTCTCTGATTCTGGCATCCAGCCTCCAGCCTCTGCCCTTTCGATCAGGGCAATGAAGACATCTTCCACCGAGGGCGGGATCTCAAGCAGTCGGACCGGCCCCAGTCCTTTGGCATCTAATGCCTCCCGCACGGCGGCGACTGAGATCCGATCCGGCTCCAGGAAGAGGTGGAGCGTTGCGCCGGACGGTTCGACTCCCGAGACTCCGGGCAGGCTTCGAAGCAGCGCCCTGGCCAGCCTCGGATGCGGGCATTCAATTTCATAGCTGCGCTGCCCCAGTTGTTTCCTGAGCGCATCCGGCGAATCGCAGCGGATCAGCACTCCCTGGTGCATCAGTCCAATTCTGTTGCACCGTTCTGCTTCATCCAGGTAAGCGGTAGCGATGAAAACGGTCACTCCTTCCTTGACCAGTTGATACAGAATGGCCCAGAAATCCCGCCGCGAGACCGGGTCGACTCCATTGGTCGGCTCGTCGAGAAAAAGAATCTCCGGATGATGCAGCAGCGTGCACATCAGCGCCAGCTTCTGCTTCATGCCGCCGGACAGCTTGGCCGCTGCGCGTTCCCGAAACATCTCCATGCGCGTCATGTGAAGCAGCCGCGCCATCAGATCCTTGCGCTCGTTGGCTGCAATACCAAACAGATCCGCATAGAAGACCATGTTCTCTTCCACTGTGAGATCGCCGTAGAGCGCAAACCGCTGGGCCATGTAGCCGATCCGATCTTTCACCGCCTGGGTTTCGCGCGCCACGTTGCACCCGGCCACCCAGGCCTCTCCTTCCGTCGAATCGAGCAGTCCGCACAGCAGCCGCAAAGTGGTCGACTTGCCGGCCCCATCCGGACCGACCAGACCGAAGATCTCTCCCCGCGAAATTTCCAGACTGACCCGATCCACGGCCGTCAGGGCGCCAAAGCGGCGCGTCAGTTGACGAGTCCGGATGGCCGGGTCATTCTGGTTCATGGAAAGGGATCCCGCAGAGCTCACTCCACCACAATCTCCGCATCCACCGGCATGTTTGACTTAAGCTCCCGCTCGGTGTTGGCAAGTTCAACTTTGATACGGTAAACCAGCTTGACGCGCTCCTCCCGAGTTTGGATCTGTTTGGGCGTGAACTCGGCCTGAGACGCGATGAACGAAACGCGGCCCCAGTAAACTTTGCCGGGGTAGGTGTCGGCAGTGATCTGAACCTTCTGTCCCAGCTTGACTCTCCCCAAATCTTGCTCGTTGATATAGCCGCGCAACCAGGGATGGTCCAGATCGCCCACACTTACAACCGTGGCTCCCGCCGCGACGACTTCACCCGTCTCCGCCGCTTTGACCAGAACCACGCCGTCAACGGGAGAAACCGCCACCGTATCGCGCAGTTGTGACTCAACCAAGGCCAGATCGGCCCGAGCCCGGTCGATGTCCGCGCGCCGCGTCTCCATTTCCTGCTGCCGCCGCTTCAGCTCCAGCCGAGCTGACCCGGCGAGCTTCAGCGCAGCCTGCGCCCGCGCCACCTCGGCGCGGGCCGCCTCCAAAAGCTCTTTGCGCGGTCCTTCGTGCACGATTGCCAGTTGCTCTTCCGCCTGCCGGAGCGCCGCGGCCGAGCTCTCATCACGGGTTCTCAACTGGTCATACTGGGCTCTTGAAATGTCCTCGCTCTGGTAGAGGGTTTGCGCGCGCTGCCAGTCGGAGTGGGCGGTCTCGTATTCGGCCCGGGCCCGGCTGACGGCCGCTCTGGCCTGTTCCACTTCCTGGGATCGGGAACCCGCCTGGAGGTCGCGCAGCCGCGCTTCGGCCAGGTCCACTTCGGCCTGCCGTTGCCCGATCTGCCCTCCGGTCGTCTCTGTCTGGTATTCAATTGCGGTGCGAAGCTGCGTCAACTGCGACTCGGCCGAAACCAGGGCCGCGCGTGCGCGTTCGCGCTGCCGCAGCCACTGCTCCGCATCCAGCCGCACGATGAGCTGGTCTTTCTTGACCGGGTCACCTTCAGCTACGGTCAACTCGACTATTTTGCCGGCAATCTTGAAAGCAATTCTTGTCTCGGTCAGCTCGACATTTCCTGAAAAAGAAATTCGAGGGTCAACCACCCGGTGCGACCGCCGGACCCAGACCAGGGTCGCCACCGCTGCCGCAATAAGAATCAAAATGATGGCAAGTCCCTTCCTGCCCGACTTCATCTTAAGGCCACCTCCACCATCTCAAAGTTGCCGCCCCCGACACCAGGGCCCTGGTGTCAGATTCTCACTGCCGATCCATTCATCGAATCAGACTCCGGATTGTACCCATCGCCTCGCCCAGGCTGATTCGGGCCAGGCTGTAACCAAAGAGCGCCGCAATCCGGTTGTCGCTGGCCCGCTCCAGCCTTGTCTGAGCGTCGGTGACTTCCAGACTGCTGGTCATTCCTGCCTCATATCGACGACGCGCCTGGGCCAGTTCCTGCTGTGACAGGTCCATCCCCTCCTGAGCCACCTTGATCTGCTCTGCCGCCGAGCGCAGGCTTTCCAGCGCCACGCGAATCTCCAGCCCGATCTGTTGCTCCAGATCCCGCGTTTTGATCTGCTCCTGCTCCACTTGAGTCAGGTTTTCCACGCGACGCGCGTCGCGCCGACCCCCATCAAACAGGGGGATGCGCAGCAAAAGACCAAAAGTGCGGGTTGGGCTGGCATTGTTGATGCCGGAACCGATGCTCCCATAGTCGGCAAATCCGGCAAGTGACGGCAGCCGTTCCATTCTAACGGCGCTGTAGGCCAGCCGGGCCGTCTCTTCTCGCTGCCGCTGAGCTTTCAGGTCGGAGCGCGACTGCAAGGCGACGGCCAGCGCCTCTTCCGCAGTCACCGCCTCCACCGGATCATATCCCAGCACGTCACTGAGCTCGATGGTCGCTTCCAGATCCAGGCCGATCGCCCTGGCCAGTTGCAAGTGAGCCTGCCGACGTTCGGTCTCGGCCACCAGCAGGCGCTGGCGTTCGTTGAAAAGCTGGACCTGGGCCCGGGTCACCTCGATAGCGGTGCCCGTTCCCGCGTCCTTCTGATCCCGGGCCAGCTTCAAGAGGGCTTCGGCCAGTTTCACATTGGCCTGAACCGCGTCGACCCCGGCATGGGCCCGCAACGCGGTTGCGTAGAGCCGCGACACCAGGCCGGTAATCGCGTCGCGTGCGCTCTCGCTCTCAGTCCGTGCCGCACCGACGGCGAGATGTGAAGCCTGGTAGCGGCGAATGGAGCTGAAGTCGAGCAGACTCTGGCTCAGTGTGAGGCGAGCATCAAAGACGGTGAAGGGACCCACAACTTCGGGAAATTGAAAGCCCGGAATTGGCGCCGCGATCCGGATACCAAATGCGGCCAGATTGCGGGTTTGATTCTGTTCCAGAAGGGACGACTCGAGGCTGGGCAGGAGCGCGGCGCGCGACTGCATCCGGCGCGCCTCCGTTTGACGAACCAGTGCTTCGGCCAGTTGGATGCGGGCATTGCCCTCCGGCGCCAGCGCCAGGTCGACAGCCTGCTTCAGGCTGAGTCTCAGCGGCGAGGGCCTCGGCTGCATTGCGCCCGCACCGGCTGGCTCTGCTTCGCCTCTAGCGGAGAAAAACAACACCATCAGGACGGCAGGCATCAATCGCAAAATCCGTTTGTACATTCCAGGGTCCTCCTGTCGTCCTGATTCTAGCGACAGCGGGAGCCGATTGTCAGATTTCTCTGATGACTGAGGGAGATCGGGCCGCGAATCAAGGCGAGTGAACACGCCACTTGCGCTCAGGCCCGCCCATCCCGATCAGCGGAAAGACGAATGCGCCGCGGCGCGCCCACCGGTCAGACGGCCCCGGTGGAAACTTGTTGATTTCCGGATCGATTTATTGCCAGTGTTTTAGCGGCTGGAAACACGATGGCACGGACAAAACGCAAAAAAGATCTGTACCCGGAAGAACCGGCGAAGCAAACTGCGCGTGAAATCCCGGCCGCCCGACTGCTGTTGATATTCGGGATTATTGCCGCGATCTACCTGCTCTTGCGAGTCAATCTTGTCGGCATTCCACTGGACCGCGACGAGGGCGCTTTTGGTTACCTGGGGCGCGTGATTCTGGATGGCGGACTTCCGTACCGGGATGTGGTCGATCACAAGCCTCCCGTCATTTTTTACCTCTACGCGCTGGCGTTGCTTTTCTTCCCGCCCGGCGAGACAGGCATCCATCTGTTCCTGCACCTGTTCAATTTCCTGACGCTGCTGTCGCTTCTTTTTCTAGCCAAGGCTCAATTCAACTCCTGGACCCCGGCGCTCTGGTGCGCTTTCAGCTATGCCCTTTTCAGCGCCAGCCCTGGAGTTCAGGGCTTCACCGCCTCAACCGAGATGCTGATGCTGCTCCCGATCACTCTCAGCCTGCTGTTCGCCGTAATAGCGGCAAAGAGAGGCAGTCGCGCCCTGGTCTGCCTCAGCGGTATCGCAGGCGCCGTGGCGTTCTGGACAAAACAAACGGCCGCCAGTTCTGTTTTGTTCGCGCTTGTCTGGATCCTGGTAAAAGCGCCGGGCGGAATTCGGCGCGGGAAGAAGTCCGCCGCCGGCGCCATTGGATGGGTGCTGCCCTGGATCCTGGGCGCCGCCGCCGTTTCTTTGCTGATCGCAGGCTATTTCTACCAGAAGGGGATTTTCCGGGAATTTGTCTACTGGAGCTTTACCCACAACTTCTCTTATGCGCTCCAGACCCCGCTGCAGCAGAGTCTGGAAACACTGGCGATTGTGGTGGCCCGGCTCCTTAAGGGTGATTTCCTGATGCTGGGAGCGGGCGTGGCTGTTGCGCTCTGGAAGCTCCGCCGGAGTGCACAGAGCTTTTTCATCCTTGGGTTTCTGGCCTTGTCCCTGCTGGGAGTTCTCCCCGGCTATGCCTACCCGCACTACTTTGCGCAGTTGGCACCTGCGGTGGCGCTGGCGACCGGCTGGGGCCTCTCCGAGCTGCTGGCCGTCGTCAAAGGCGCAAGGCGCCCGGTCGCCATAGCGCTCTGCGGCGCGATCCTGATCGCCGTTCCGGTGACTGCCAACCGATGGTTTTTCCTGGAAACATCGCCGGCCCGGATCAGCCGCGCCTACTTCGGCCGCAATCCCTTTCCCGAATCCAAGCAAGTGGCGGCGTTCCTTGCCGCCGGGAGCCGCCCGCAGGACAGGGTGTTTATTTTCGGCTCGGAGCCGCAGCTCTTTTTTTATTCTCAGCGGCGCAGCGCGACTTCTTTTGTGATGATCTATCCGCTGACCGCCAGCTACCCGCGCTACCGCGAGTTCCAGGAAACAGTCTGGCGGCAGGTGCAGCAGAGCCGGCCCAAGTATGTGCTGCTGGTTAACATCCCCACCTCGATTCTTTGGGATGGCAAGGCGGATCTGGAGATCTTCAGGCGAATCGACCAACTGATCACCCGGGACTATACCGTAGAGGCGGTGATGGCGGTGGGAGGGGAAGAGGGGAAGTTGTTTGTCGTCGACACCGGCAAGGCTCCCAGCGAAGAGATCGTCCGCAACCGAAACAATATTTATATCTACCGGGCAAAGGGGAGCTGAGTCAGCATGGCAATGCCCAGAAGCTTTGCGGTCCGACTCGTGAATGAGCGGGGCGTTCCACTGAGGGCTGAGGGCGGGCCACGGGTCGGCGGATGAAAGCGGAATGCGGAAGGCAGAAGGCGGAAGGCTAACTGACCGCCGATTGCTGATGGCTGAGAGCCGATTGCTGACGCCTGACAGCCGATCGCCGACGCCTGACAGCCGATTGCTGATGGCTTAAGGACATCGGAAAGGCGAATGAGCAGGCTGTCTTCGCATTTCCCGTCTACCCCTCCGGCCACTTCCATGCTTCTACGACCTCGGCGATTTGATCGACGGCCCAGTCCACTTCCGCATCGGTGATGACGTAGGGGGGCATGAAATAAATCACGTTGCCAAGAGGACGAAGCAGCAGGCCGCGGCGCAGAAATTCGGCGGCCAGCTCCGGGCCGATCCGGTCCAGGTAGCCTCCCGCCGCCGGCGCCTGCTTGTCCTGAACCAGCTCGACCACACCCACCCCGCCGATGACCCTCACATCCCCGACGTGGGGCAATGTCCGCAGAGGCTCCAAGCGCCGGCGCAACTGATTTTCCAGCGCCTGGACCCGCTGCAGCCTCCCTTCAACGCCAAACAGTTCCAGGCTTGCCAGCGCCACGGCACAGGCCAGCGGATTTGCCGTGTATGAGTGCCCGTGAAAAAAGGTCTTGCGCCGGTCGTCGCTCAGAAAAGCCCCATAGACCGAATCGGTAGTGACCGTGGCCGCCAGCGGCAGGTAACCGCCGGTGAGCGCCTTGGAGAGGCAAATGATGTCGGGCCGCACCCGGGCATGCTCACAGGCGAACATCTTTGCCGTGCGGCCAAAGCCAGTCAGCACTTCATCGGCGATCAGCAGCGTGCCGTAGCGATCGCAAAGTCGCCGCACCCCCGCCAAAAACTCCGCCGGCCAGACAATCATGCCGCCTGCGCCCTGCAGCATCGGCTCCACGATCACGGCGGCAACCTGCGCTTTCTCTTCTTGAAGCAGCCGCTCCAGCTCGCCCAAACAATCGATCTGGCAGGCAGCCCGCTCCAGCCCCAGCGGGCAGCGATAGCAGTAAGGGGCATGAGCCCGCGCCACTCGGAAAAGCAATCCGGCAAACGGTTGGGTAAAAACAGAGTCGCCGCTCGCCGACATGGCGCCCACCGTGTCGCCGTGGTAGGCGTACCGCAGAGCCAGAAAAAGCCGCCGGCCGGAATCGCCGCGATTTTGCCAGTACTGCCATGCCATCTTGATCGCCACTTCCACTGCCGTCGAGCCGTTGTCCGAATAGAACACCCGAGTCAGGCCCGCGGGAAGCAACGCCGTCAGGCGCTCGGCCAATTCCACCGCAGGGCGGTGCGTGCAGCCTGCAAACAAGACATGCTCCAGCTCTCGCGCCTGCGCCGCCAGCGCCTCGTTCAGTTTCGGATGGCTGTGACCGTGGATGTTGACCCACCAGGAGGAGATGCCATCCAGCAGGCGCCGCTTGTCTTCGGTGTAAAGGTAGACCCCTTTGCCGCGCACAATAGGCAGAGGCGCCAGGGCAGTCTGCATCTGCGTGTACGGATGCCAGACGTGTGCGCGGTCCCGCGCTGTCAGATCGATGCTTTGGACTGCGTTGCCAGTCATGATGTTGTCAGTTGTCAGCCCTCAGCCGTCAGCAATCGGCTGTCAGCTGCCTGCCTTCTGCCTTCCGCCTTCCGCAGTCAGCTGTCAGCCTTCTGCCTTCTGCCGGCCCCCGACTCACACTCAGTCCCGAAAGAACCGACGCAGCAGCCCCGCTGCGTCCAGGCATCCGCGGGCCCAGGCCCCGAGCGCGGCGGGATCAAGCGAAGCAAACCACGGCATCTCGCCCAGTACGGCCACGGAGCCGAAACGCTCAATGGCGGCCCGGTTGTCCGGGTCCGGCTCGCCGACCAGCACCGCACCGGCAAGCTCGATCCCGCGGCGGCGCAGTGCCTCGATGGTCAGCAGTGTATGGTTGATCGTACCCAGAGTGGAACGGGCCGCCACGATGACTGAAAGCCCGAGCTGGCGCATCAGGTCGCTCATCATCGCCGTGTCACTGATCGGCACCAGAATGCCGCCCGCGCCTTCCACGACCCACCCGTGCTTCCCCTCCTGGGATGAAGGCAGGCGCGCCAGGTCTGCAACGGCAATCGAACGCCCCGCCGCCCTGGCCGACAGATGGGGAGACAGAGGAAGGGGGAGCCGCTCGCCCCGGTCAAAGATCTCTTCCTCGGCGCACGCTCCCAGCCAGCGTATCGTCGAGGTGTCGTCGCCGTCTTCGATCCCGGTCTGTATCGGCTTCCAGTAGCGAAGCGGCGCCTCACCTCGATAGCGATGCATGAGCGCCGCCGACACCACGGTTTTGCCGACTCCCGTGTCGGTTCCCGTCACAAACACGCCGCGCAGATTTGGCATTGGCACTCTTTTCCTGGCCCCCTGCGGGAAGAGTCTGCGACCTCTGCGTCTCAGGGTTTGATGTTTTTACATCGCAATGACTGCGACACTCAAACTGAAGCAGATTCGCAGGCATGAAGCGCCTCCGCCAGCGCTGTGGCAAAGCGACGCAGGGCCGCCGGGTCAACCTTGACGTTGACTGAAATTCTGAGGCGCGCGGTGCCGGAAGGCACCGTCGGCGGCCGAACGGCGCGCACGTCAAAGCCCTGGGTCTGGAGGGCGGAGGCAACGGCCACGGCACGGCCGTTTTCACCGATTATGACCGGGATGATCTGGGAGAGATCCGCATTCAAAGGAACACTATTTTGTGCCAGCAGCGCCCGCAGCAAGGCAACCCGCTCCATCAGTTGCGCCCGCCGTTCCGGCTCTGTTTCAACCACCGTGAGCGCCGTGTCCAGCGCCGCCGCCATTGCTGGAGGAGGAGCGGTGGAAAAGACAAACGGCCGGGCCCGCTGCACCAGAAAATCGATGGCCCAGCCGGGGCCAGCTACAAAGGCGCCTCCCACTCCCAGGGCCTTGCCCGCCGTATTGATGGAAATGAAGACATCCCTCCCGGTCTCCGTCGCTTCGATCAATCCCGTGCCGCAAGCGCCGTAAATTCCAACCGCATGGGCTTCATCGACAATCAGAGCCGCGCCTGTCTCGCGGCACAGGGCGGCGTACTCCGCCAGCGGCGCCCGGTCGCCGTCCATGCTGAAAAGCGATTCAGTCACCAGGAATTTCTGGCCGATCCCGTTCTGACTGACCATGAGACGGCGTAGCGCCTGCACATTGCAGTGCGGGAATACCACGCGACGCGCTCGCGCCAGTCGAAGTCCGTCGACCAGACTTGCATGGTTAAGCGCATCCGAAAAAACAACGTCGTCCGGCTCCAGAAATGCGCTCAGAACGCCAATGTTGGCCGCGTAGCCACTGCCAAAGAACAAGGCGGCTTCG